>CAYVPM010000346.1:0-4726 GCA_964453475.1 uncultured Saprospiraceae bacterium
TCTGAGGGATTTGAGGACATAAGCAAGGCGGTGCCGCTGTCGGTGTTCTCAAAAGCGTCGTAGTAGCATTTTGCCGGCGCTGCATAAGGGCTCTTGGCAGCAAAAGTATCATCGTAGTCGAGTGTCCCGCTGAAACAGGCATCGGCGATGCAGAGCTTTTGCTTGGCTTGGCTGCCAGCCAGGATTTCCAGTATCTCTTCATGGCTGAGCTGGTTTCGGAAACCGTCAAAATCGACGGGCAAAAAGGAGCCTTGCAGGCCGTGTCCGCTGAAATAAAACATAAAAACGTCGTTGGCATCGGCCTGGCGCGACAGTTTGCGCAGCGCGTTTAAAATGTTTAGCCGTGTCGCATCGCCGTTCAGCAGCAAGGCTATCTGATTGTCGGGGAGGGCGCCGCCCTGGCTGCTTTTCAGGTGATCGTAAAAAATGGCCGCGTCGTCATCTGTGTATTGAAGTGTGGGCATCTGTTGGTAGTTGCCCACGCCTACAACAACGGCGTAAATACGGACGTCCCCTAGGGAGTTGTACTGCGGGCGATTGTAGGAAGATGGCGAGGGGCCGGTGCTTTTTTTGTTAAACGCGCTACTGGCTTGTTCTTTTACCAGATTGGGGTCGCGTCGCTGGGCGTAAATGCCGAATGAATTGACAAAAAGCAATGAGACGAGCAATAGAGACTGCTTCTTCATAGTGGGAGGATTTAATGGTTGTGGTTTCTGCTGTGGGTAATGGAATTTTGGTACAAATGTCTGGGGATTAAAAAGCGCAATCCAACACGGGAACCCGTGGTTTTTGTATTCACTGAAAACAGTGAAGGTTTGAAAATACTATTGCGGAAATTGGGCTGATAAGTGCATTATAGTTTTTTCATATTAGAACGTGGGAATATTTAAAGAAGTTTCACGACCCTCAGATTTATGTTTTTTTTCATTTGGTGCGTTAATTATTTCTGATTGTTGGGGTTAAAAATGAAACAGGGCTGCCCCGCAATATTGGGACAGCCCTGTTTCATTCCGCGTAAGCGCGCAATTACCGCAACAGTGTCACTTCCTTTCTCAAGGCGCTTTTTTCGCCGTTTTCGTATTCGTACTCAAAAACATACACGTAAACATCCGAGTTCAACAGCTTGCCCCTGTGGCGGCCATCCCAGCCTTCGCCCGGGGTTCTTGTTTCAAAAACGCGTTCCCCCCAACGAGAATACACCGCGAGGTAGTATTCCTTGAAAATATTGCCCCTGTACACTGGCTTGAACACATCGTTGGCCTGGTCGCCATTGGGGCTGAAGGCATTGGGCATGTAGAACCTGTATGTCGTTTCCACGGTGATGCTGATAGCGGTTGTGTCCGTGCAGCCATTGGCGTCAATGATGGCACAGGTGATTTGCATTGACTCCTGCGGTTCCAGCGTCCACTGCAGGCCGCCCATTTGACTCAATCCGATGTTGGACCACCAGTTCACCAAAACCGGGGCGGCCAGGGCGTTTGCGGTCAAAGTCACCTCATCTCCAAGGATGACCTCGAGGTCGGGGCCAATGCTCAGCCCGAGGGAATCGGCATCCGTGAGCGTAAGTGTTGTGTCCGAGCGACAGCCGTTGCCATCCTGTATATGCACGGTGTACACGCCGGGTGGTAAGCTGTCGAATAGCATTTCAGCGCTGAAATTGCCGTTGTTCAAGGCGTATTCCAGAGGGTCTTCCCCATCGATCAGTTGCACAGAAATTTGCCCATTGGTTTCCCCGAAGCAAACAGGCGAATACCCCGCACTGAGCGCATCAGGCAGTGTGTGAAATATGACAGGTTGTTTGCCCGAGGTATCGGTGCAAGGGTCCGACAAATCTGGATGCCCGTTTGCATCGGGGATACCAACAATGCGCTGGATAAAATAGGTTTCCCCTGTGGCCATGGTGTTGGGATCGAAAGCGAATGCTCCGCTTGAATTTTGCTGGACAATGGCGCCGGAAGCATCGGTGAGCCAATATTCAATGACTGCGCCTGGGCCACTTACCGGGTTTGCCACCGACAATGCTGTCACGGCGCTTTGCCCACTGCATCCCTCCAACAAATTTTGACCGATTTCGCCGGCATCCGTGACACAAGCCCCAGCACAGTCAAAAGTGCCCGTCACGAGCGCCTGACACCCGTTGGCCTGCTCTATGATAAAGGAATATAGCGTGTTGTTCAAAATTGGCCCTGAAAGGTAGTTGGAGCCTGTGAGGGGAAACCCATTGACTTTGAACGGGGGCTGACCTGTAATGCTGAAGGTGACGACGAATTCGCTGTTACTGGGGAGGCAATCGAGTATGGGCGGCGAAACGATGGGGGTGTCAATGTTTTCGGCGATCTCAAAGGTGTCCACGCTGCATGGCCCCGACATCTTGGTGTAAACCCCTGGATTGCAATAGCTGCTTCCTTGATAGACTACACAGGGTTGGGCGCAACTGATGGTTCCGACAATGCCCAGGTTATTGCTGACTTGTGGCAGGACGGTCACCGTTGCAACACCCATCACCGTGCAACCGTTGCTTGGGTCTATAACGGTAACAAAATAGGATGTCGTCATGGTTGGGGCGACCACTATACTTGGCCCATTTGCCCCGGTGCTCCACAGGTACAATAATAAAGGATTAAAATTTTGAATAATCAGCACAGCGGATGCGCCTTGGCAAATGGTTATCGGTAAAATGATCGGAGGGAACGGCGCTTGGAAATTCTCGGTGATCGTGATTATTTCCGTGAGGCAATTATCCACCTTGTCAATAAAAATCCCGGGGGTGGAATAAATGATACCGTTTATGATGCATTGAGGATTGATACAAGTCAGGGTGCAGCTTTTCGCTTCGATATCGTGCTTGATAACCACCTGCTTTGCCTGAATCGTCCCGGAGCAGGCACTGCCCAAACAGTCGCAAATCAGCAAAGGGTCGGACATGCCCGTAGGCACCAGGGCCCAACTGATCCAAATCGAGTCCATAATTAAGGTGTCAAGGTTGCTAATGGTACTGTCCACACCAATCTGGATGCTCAGCCCCGTGCTGTCGCCAATGAAATAGGTGCTGGCCGGTATATGCCATTGCCAGACCAATGAATCCTGGGCAGGGCAAATATTGGGTGGCGAACAGGAATAACCATTGCCGCCGATTGGGCCTCCTCCAACCAGGGAACATATGGGCAATACGACCGTATAAGTCCCAATATCGCCTGGGCAAAGCACCATTGGGCCATCGATGCCGCCCGGGCTGCAATTACAGGTCACGGTGTCGGCGCCAGCTGTTCCAATACCTTCCACTACCTGCATGTTGAACGTACACCCATCGCCACCTGTCCCACTGATAAGCAGCGAATAAATACTGTCGGGCTGCAGGTTGACGAAAGTCAAGGTGTCAGGAATATCCTGTAGCAGGTCATAGCTGAATAATGGGCTTTGGCTTGGGCAAGTACCCTCAAAAAGCGCAAAAGAAAGGCCCGTGGTGCCGCCTGCGCAATTGTTCACCAAAACGGACAGCGCAACGGAATCGCTGCATGGAGAAAAACGGATAAACCCCGCGTTTGGATACCACTGCCCAGCCAGGGAGTCTCCATTAAACCCGAAAATCCCTGCACAGTAGTTATCGATGTAATTTCCGCACAGGAATGGGGACTGGTGACAGGAGTCGCCTGGCGCGGGTGAGACACAATTGGGCTGGCCATTTGCTGCCAGGACGCCCAGGAAGCTCAGAATCAAGATGACAATAACGCTTTTCATAGTTTATAAGTGTTTAAAGTTTGATGACGCGGCCCCTGGCAACAATGGTTCCACGGACATCTTTTATCAGGACAATGTACACCCCTGCAGGCAAATCGCTCAGGTCCAGCTCCAATGCTTGAGCAGCAGGTTTTGGCCATTCGATATTGCAGCGCTGCCTTTTCCCCAACAAGTCAAAAGTCTCTACATGCAGCCTCCCACTGTTGAGAGGCTGCTGTAGTTTTATCCAAATGCGTCCATTCGTTGGGTTTGGTGTGGCCAAAATCCGCGTTAATGCTCCTTTGGCAGCACCGGGTTGCTGTGTCGTTTGTGTGTGCAGGAAAGAAAGGGGATTATCAATTGTATGCAAGGTGGTGTTTGTGTTTACCGCTGGGTTAGAATCAAAATAAATAGCCGCGCTGTTTTTAATTTTTGTGCCGGGTGGTACGGTTTTTTTGGGCAATATTGAAAATTTTACAAAGCCTTGGGAAGCCGACCAGTTGGCAGTCGAATCTGGGAGCAAAATCGGGTCGAACAAAAAGTGCAACACGCCCTGGCCGCTGATTTTCAAGCGATAAGGATGGCTGCTGGCCCCCTCCTTGAAGGTAGCCAAATCCAGCATGGCCGAAAGCGTGTCCCGCAGCTCTACCCTGAAGGCTGTATCGGTGCCTGTGTTCTGGAACCGGATCAAGTATTCGATCTTGGTTTCTGGCTTGATCACGCCCGCATCGCTGACACCCAGTGGAAGGCCGACCTTATCATTCGGGTCAAAGGAGCCTATGTTTGGCCTGCACTCTATATCGATGGATGGGTCGCCGTCGTTCTGGGGGAACTGAAATGCATAACCCGTAGAAAATGCGCCGCCACCACAGCCCTCGATCACCAGCATGGGCTGACTGTTCCCAGGGTGCCCGGGCGATTGCGTCACCACAATCGTCGCGGTGGCGCCATTGGGATACAGCACGAAACTGGTATCCTGGCCCTGGCCCAGTTGCAAGGTGGATAGCTT
>CAYVPM010000347.1:0-4725 GCA_964453475.1 uncultured Saprospiraceae bacterium
GACGTGCGTTTTGTGATGCACTTCGACATGCCCAAATCCATTGAAAACTACTACCAGGAAACAGGGCGCGCCGGGCGCGACGGCCTTGCAGGCAAGTGTATCGCATTCTACAATTACGCAGACATCCTGCGCCTTGAAAAATTTCTGCGCGACAAACCTGTAGCAGAAAGGGAAATGGGCGCCCAGTTGATGCAAGAAGTAGTGGCTTACGCAGAAACTGCCGCTTGTCGCCGCCGCTTTTTGCTGCACTATTTTGGCGAACAGTACAAGGAGGAAGATTGCCACAAGATGTGCGACAATTGCAAAAACCCCAAGGAAAAACTGGAAGTCCAGCAGGAAGTTATCAATGTTATCAATTGTATCCTTGATTTGAACGAGAACTACCTGATGAAAACCGTGATGGATTTCCTCATTGGCCGGGAAACCAAGGAAATGAAAGATTTCAGGTTCTCCACGATGGATAATTTTGGCATTGGAGATGACAAAGACGAGAACTTCTGGAGCTCTGTTTTCCGTCATGCCATGATCAACAACCTGATTTACAAAGAAATAGAACAGTTTGGGTTGTTGAAAGTATCCGAGGCCGGCCGTGAATACATCAAAAACCCTTACCCGCTGTATGTAACCATCAACCATGATTACGAAGATGGGGATTATGACGCGGACGATGAAAAAGGCGGCACCGCAGTGCTCGACGAACCATTGATGAACATCCTGAAAGACCTTCGTCGGAACATCGCCAAAAAGCATAACCTCCCGCCATACATCATTTTCCAGGACCCTTCTTTGGAAGAAATGGCAACCAACTACCCAATTTCCATGGAGGATATGTCCAAAATCGTGGGTGTTTCGCAAGGAAAGGCTTTAAAATATGGCAAACCCTTCGTTGATGCCATTAAACAATACTGCGAGGAGAACGAAATTGAGCGGCCGATGGACATTACCATAAAAACGGTGGCCAACAAATCCAAAACAAAAGTCAACATCATCACCTCCATCGACCGGAAACTTTCCCTGGACGATATTGCCAAAAGCAATGACCTCTCCATGCCGGAGCTGATGGAAGAACTGGATGGCATTGTGAATTCCGGCACCAAGCTCAAAATAGATTACTACCTCCAAAAAAACATAGACGAATATGTGCGGGATACGGTGATCGAGTATTTTAAAGAAGCTGAAACCGACAGCATTGAGGCAGCTTACCAAGAACTGAAAGACGATGAAATCACCTGGGAAGAGATTCAATTGATGCGGATCAAGTTTTTGAGCGACTTTGCGAACTGATTTGACAACTTTTTTTCAAGTTGTCAAATCTTGGCATACCCTAAGGCAACATATATTTGCAAAACAATAATACGCCCGAAGCCTTCGAAGCGCCCACTCCGACCACCCTACCAGCATCGGGCATAAACGATAATAATTCGCCTTGACACAAGCCAGGGACAGGCACATTCATCTGTTCAGTGACCAGTCATCCGACTTTACATTTGAGCTACGGGACGAACACCAGGCGGAAGCCGTAGTTGTTGTTGCGGTTGTCGGGGTTGTTGTTGTTGCGGTTAGCTGTCCGGCAATTCTCCGCGTTGTTGTTCCAACTCCCGCCGCGAAGCACACGGTTCGTACCCTCGATGGATGCCCTCTTATCTTAGTGTTTCAATTTGACATTTCTACGGCCTGGAGATAATTCTGATGTACTTTTTGCCTGAATGCCTTTGCTTCTGCATACTGCGTAAAGGCCGTTAATGGCGTTATATGCCTTTGGTATTCCTTTTGCGTCCATACACCTTCTTCAACATTGTATTCGTATTTCCTGAATTTCTCTATGTATCGCTTTCTGCTTCTTTGTGCCAGTTGAATGGTTTCGGGATACAGCAGATAACCTAAAAAAGGTAAGCCCGCCGTGTTTCTGTTGAGGCAAAAAGGCTTCAGTGCCAACTTAAGACTGGATTCAACATATTCCTGATATAGGCGACCTGCAGTCAACAATAGCTCCTTGTCATGATGCCATAGCACTACATCGTCCATGTACCGGACATAGGCAGGAATGCGGATGCTTTCTTTTGCAAAATGATCGGCGGGTGACAGGTAGTGATTGGCAAAGTACTGGCTGGTCAGGTTGCCGATGGGAACGCCCCGGCCTGCTTCCACGCAGTAGCTGTCTAATATTTGATCGAATATTCGCAGCAATCGCCCATCTTTAAACCTAGCACAAAGCTGTCTCCTTATTACGCTGTGATGAATACTGTCAAAATACTTCCGGGCATCTAATTTTAAAAACCATTCATATTGTTGGTTATTCTCTTTCGCTTGATCTAAAGCAGCATAAGTTCCTTTATTGATACGGCTCGCATAACTCTCGGGTATTTGCGCCCTTTCGAAAAAAGGGTGACATACATTCATCAAAGCGTGGTGCAATACCCGCTGTGCAAAAGGAGCCGCACATATTTGCCTTTTTTTCGGGTCATAAATGGTAAAATAATGGTAGCCTCCGGCTTCAATATCGCCCGACAAGATTTGCGCTTGTAGCCTTTTTAAATTCTCCCGCAGGTTTTTTCCATACTCCATTACCGATGGTTTGGCCTCTTTTCCCCGGCGAGCTTTGTAAAAGGCCAATTCCAGGTTTGACATTTCTGCGATCGGTTCAATCAGATATCCCTTTCTTTTCATTAGCTTCAGTTTGTGCGATGAAATATTTGGCGAAACGTTCTACTTTTTTTTCTCCAATTCCTTTGATGCCCAGCATCCCCTTTTCGGTTATTTCGCCAAGCTTTGCCAGTTCTGAAAGTTCTTCGTCGGTAAAGATGATAAAAGCAGAAATACCTTCCTCTGCGGCGACAGTTTTCCGAATTTCCCGAAGCTTTGAAAACTTCTGGAAGGTGGCCTCATCCAGCACTTTCCGGTAGTCAACTTTGGCTACGCTTTTTTTCTCCGCTCCTTCCACCCCATAAGCCCGCTCGATGTAGCGCACACAAAAGCACCAATATGCCCCATTGTCATTGCCCATGAGCTTGTTTTCTACCTCTATTATTTTATTACCCCGCAGAAAAGCATTCATTTCCTGCAAGGCGCTGCCATTGTCGCCGATGGGTACTGTAAAAATCTTAAATTGCATAATTACGTAGTTTTCAAAAAAAATTTCGACCGCCTGAGGCGGTATTTATGTCGCAGCTTGACTTAAAAAATGTGCAGGAGGCTGCGTCCCTTGCCTCCTTCCCATTTTTTCAGCCAAGCTGCTCTTGCTCAAATGTAAAGCCGGACGGACAGGCCAACTGACTACGGGACGAACACCAGGCGGAAGCCGTAGTGGCCGTTGCGGGAGTCGGGGTAGCTGAGGCTGCGGTACGCTGTCCGGCAAAACCCCGCGATGCTGTCCCAACTCCCGCCGCGAAGCACACGGTACGCACCCTTCTCCGGGCCACTATAATTGGCAGGGAAAGTTGCCGGATATTGCTCATACCAATCACCGCACCACTCCCACACATTGCCGCTCATGTCGCGAAGGCCAATGCTGTTGGGCAGTTTGGCGCCAACAGGATGGGTACGATTAATACCAAGTGTGTCGGAATTTTCGATATACCAGGCATAATCTCCGAGATTGTCGTTTGTGCCCGAGTATTGGAAGGTATCCCGCTGCAAGCCGCTGCGGGCAGCAAACTCCCATTCGATCTCTGTCGGCAAGCGAAAGCCTTTGGCAGCCATGTTAATGACTACATCATATTCTTCACCCCAAATGCTATTCCTTTTATTGCCTACGGCGTAGTAAACAGAATCCCGGTTAAATCTTTTACTCAACCAATTAGCGTAAAACGCAGCATCAAACCAGGAAACATTCACCACGGGATTGTCACCATCCAAGCCCCAGGAGGGCGAAAAATTTTCAATTTTTTGACCTGTCGCTGCGGCATATAACGCAAACTGCCAAAAGGTGGCTTCTGTTCGGGCAATTTGAAAAGTACTTACGGGCGCTTTTTTACCATCAATTTCAGCTTCGCCACCCTCCACTGTTACCATATCTGGATAATAGCGGGCAAGCAAGGCGGCATAGCGATCCGGATCTAAAGATTTCAGAGTGGCAGTAAGGGTTTGTTGTGCATTTTGGGGGTTTGAAATATCGAGGTTTTTTATGGTTTCGGCAGTCGATAATGCTTCAAAAAGTCTCACTACATGTTCTGTCGCTGACTTTGCTTTTTCCATATTTCCCGATTCGGTATAATAAAATGCAATTTCCATCAAGGAACCGGCAATTTCAGTTTTCCGAACTCCAAGTTGTGTCGCATCGCCAATTTTATTCCAGGCATCATCGTAGCGAAGATGATAAATTTGAGCATTTGCGTCTTTCAAAATGCTCTCCACCACTTTCCCAGTTGCCTTTTTTAGTTCGATTTGCTGCAGGAATGCCCAAGCCAAAGCAACTAAAGCAATAACAGCCACTGCTGCTACCAGTCGTGTAAAATACCGTTGCTTTTTCCGTGCCTTTTGTTCTGTAGTCAATTTGTCTTCGGCCAGTTTCAGCTCACGCTCAGCACGCTCCTTCTCCGCATTCTCCAGCCGCTCCCCCTCCACCCGGCTATTTTCCAAAAAAGCCGCCTGTTCCGGCTCCAGTGCCAGCTTCGCTAAAAACGGCTCAATGCGCGCCAACTGCCCTTTGTCGAAGAAATAGGCGCCTTTTGAATCCACATGCTCGCTATAGCCCGTCTCGATGCGCTGGCGTATGTCACGCAACTG
>CAYVPM010000348.1:0-4714 GCA_964453475.1 uncultured Saprospiraceae bacterium
GCAGGTCGCCCCAGAGAGAAGCTGGGCACCAGCGAAATGCCGTTGTTGGTGAGGTAGGCAGCGCCTGATACATGAACGGTGGTTTTGGTGCTGTCGCTTTTTTGTGCAAAACACAAATGTGCTAGCAGGAGACAAAAGCAGAAAAGGGTTGGCGTTGGTTTCATCCGAAAATACAATTTTTTTATTAACCCTGCAAAGGTCGAGGCTGGGTAATGCCGACATGTTATACGGATTACGGTTTTGCCTACCAATATTCCTGATTTGGGTTTGGTCAGCAGATAGTGGAGGAATAAAGCCGTATTTTTGAGTCTATGAAGACAAACTTATTATGGACGACCTGCTAAGCTTTGAGACTGTCAGCGCATACAACGCTTTCAACAACAACGAAACCCTGCACCCCCTGGCTAGCGTGATTGACTTGTCAAAAGCAAGCCCGAGGCAGGCTAAAACCATGTATTTCGGGTTTTATGTCATTTTTATGAAGGAAGTCCAGTGCGGCGACCTGCGCTATGGGAAAAACACCTATGATTACCAGGAAGGCACGCTGGTGTTCATTGGCCCCGGGCAGGTGGTGGGTGGCAACAATGGCGGGGAAACATACCAGCCGAAAGGTTACGCGCTTGTATTTCATCCCGACTTGATACACGGCAGCGCCCTAGGGCGGCGGATGCATGAATATACATTCTTCGGCTACCAATCCAATGAAGCCTTACACTTGTCGGAACGGGAAAGAAAACTGGTACTCGATTGTTTTAGCCAGGTTGCGCACGAGCTGGAGCACGCCATTGACAAACACAGCAAAAAGCTCGTAGCGTCGAACCTCGAACTGCTGCTCAACTACTGTACCCGTTTTTACGACCGCCAGTTCATTACCCGCGACCATGTACACAAAGGCATTTTGGAAAAATTTGAGGCTTTGTTGCAGGATTATTTTCATTCCGACAAGCCGCAGTCAATAGGGCTGCCTTCGGTTGCTTACTGTGCGAATGAACTCAATTTATCGGCCAATTACTTTGGCGACCTGATAAAAAAGGAGACCGGGAAGTCAGCCCAGGACCATATTCAAACGAAAATAATTGAGGTAGCCAAAACGCGCATATCAGACCCTGACAAGTCGGTCAGTCAGGTCGCTTATGAAATGGGCTTCAAGTATTCGCAGCATTTCACGCGGTTTTTTAAGCAGCGGGTGGGGCAATCGCCGAATGCGTTCAGGATTGTGTCTGATTCGTAGGCAGTCATCCAATTGATCGAAATTGAGCAGCCAAAAATGTAGCGGCAAAGCTCAAAATCAAAATGATTTTTATGATTTTCATGGCAGATTTTTTAAAGAAAGCAGTTTATTGAATTTTAATGCCCAATTTGACATGCCCGCCAAGCGCGTTCACCTCGGTTTTTGTAGCAGCCGAATTGCCCTGGCCCAGGTAAATCGCCGCTACGTTGTCCATATCGTTTTTGAAAAAATACCGCAAGTAATAGGGCTGTAACTGGATAAATGCCTTCGAGCCGAGCGGAATTTGCAAAATCAGGTTCAGGCCGCCGTGCGCGCCTCCTTTTTTGTCGACAACTTGATTGGTTTCCCCAAAAATCAGGTCTTTTTGCTGGTTGCGGAACGTTGAATAAGTGTAGCCGAGTTCGCCACCGATACCCAAAAAACGCAGCGGGAAATAATCGAATTGAAAGGAAAGACCGGTTTGCCGCGAACCAATTTTGTACGATGCGGCATTCGGGCTGATAACCGGAATCGTTCCTTCTGCCCTGTAGTCGTTGCGCAGGCGCGAAAAACCGAGGGTTGACAATACCTTCCCGCTTTTGAATGCCAAAAAAATGTTGTAGCCTTGAAAAATGTCGTCAGTCGAAAAAGATTGGGTGAGGCCCGCGTTTGTCTGATTGACTTGTGTTATGAACTCCGAAAATTGCGCCTGGGTGATGTTCGCTGTACTGTAACCGAGGCCGATTGCTGTGAAATTGCCTTGAGAAAACAGGCTGGGTGCGAAAAAGAACAGTAGGAAACCGATTTTGTAGAACCTCATTTGTACGTTGATTTTAAAAAATAAGTGATTGAAGGATGTGTTCTTGTAAAATGTCGGGCAAATATGGCGAGAAGCTGTGGGAATGACAACTTTTCAAACGTTGTCAAATGTGCCTTGAGTTGTACTGCCTTGTCTAAGGGTTGTTGGAAAGAAACAGCCCTGGCCGCACAGCGACCGAAATCATTTACTAAGGAAAACTACGTCATTATTTGAGGGTTTTTGCTTCTACCAATGTTCGGTGCGGGTTGACCTGGAATTGCATTGAAACCTGCCCCTGTGGCAAGCGACAAACCGTTACCTGCAAGCCATTGCACATGGCGATAGCCTGAATTAAACCAACTTATGAGGCAAAAGTCTAACCTCAAAAAGGCACATGAGCATAAAATACTTCAACGCATTACTTTTTTTAATGCCGATGACACTGTTGGGCCAAACTGAACACCCTGTACAACCCAATACGGCAGATTCATTGAGCGGCGCGCCAAATAACTATCATTTTACATATATAAATCAAGCCGTTTCGCAGAAAAACAAACTATTCCTTTTCTTTCCCGGGACAGGAGGCGTTCCATTTAATTATAGAGCAATACTCAGACACGCTGCAAATATTGGATATCATTCCATTGGATTGACTTATCCGAACTTTGACGCCATAAATTCTATCTGCTTATCAACAATGGACACTACCTGCCACAGTAGGGCCAGGCTTGAAATATTTGATGGTATTGACAGGCATAACCAAGTTAATGTGGATGCCAACAATTGTATTGAACGCAGAACCTTGAAACTGCTACAATACCTGAACAATAACTTTCCATCGGAAAATTGGGGGCAATACTTTTCAGGCAATCAAATACATTGGAACAAAATTATTGTCAGCGGACATTCTCAAGGTGGTGGACATGCTGGTATAATTTCCAAAATAAAGCAGGTTGACAGGGTTGCCATGTTTGCCGCCACAGATTGGATTGTCTTATTGAACCGAAATGCTGATTGGATAACCTGGAATGGGCCAACTTCTCCTGACAAGTATTATGGCTTTACGCATCAAAATGATGAGGCGGTTAATTTCGAAAAGCTTCAAAATACCTGGGGTAACTATGGAATGAGTAGTTTTGGAAATTTAGTTCTGGTGGACACAACAGTTAGCCCTTACAATAATTCGCATCAATTGTACACTTTACTAACGCCGGCTAATGACCCTTCAAAGTTCCACAATGCAGTTGTGGTTGACAACCATACTCCTATGACCTCAGGTGCTCCGGTTTTTGCGCCTGTATGGACGTATATGATTGCAGAAAACAGTATATCGGCAACAATTGATGACCAAGCGGAAATGGAATCATTGAGCGTTTTCCCCAATCCGGTCAAAGCTATATTAAGCCTGAATTGTTCAAATTGTGAGGCTGGTGATTTTACGATTTACAACCTGCAAGGGCAAAGCGTTAAATTAGGACAGGCTACAAACAATGAGGTTGACTTTTCCAGCCTAAACGCAGGTGTTTATATGCTGAAAGTTAATAGTGGTACATCTATAAAAACCATAAAAATAATAAAAGAATAAGGAGCAAAAACAGCGCCATTGCCCATCAACACATTCAATTGTTCTTTGCGATGCCGCGGCCTTCGACGCGACCAATACAAACAGCAAAATTATACCCCAACCCCATACTTACCACAAATCAAACACTCCTCCGCTTTATGCCCCCTTGCCGGGCAATACTGCCGCCCAAAAAAAATAATCTGCAAGTGCAGCTTGTTCCAGGTTTCTTTCGGAAAAAGGGCTTTCAAATCGTGCTCGGTTTGCTCTACGTTTTTGCCGCTTGTCAGGCCCCAGCGCGTGGCCAGGCGGTGTATGTGGGTGTCAACTGGGAAAGCGGGATGGCCGAATGCCTGCGACATGACCACGGAGGCTGTTTTGTGCCCCACGCCGGGCAAAGCTTCCAGCGCTTCGAAGCTTTCGGGTACCATACCACCGTGCTTTTCCAGGATTATTTTCGATAAATTGCTGATGGCCTTGGATTTGGCGGGCGACAAGCCGCAAGGTTTGATGATCTCCCGGATTTCTTCCACCGGGACTTTGGCCATTTCCTGCGGGTTGTCGGCGCGGGCGAAAAGGGTAGGGGTGATCTGGTTGACGCGCTCGTCAGTGCATTGTGCGGAGAGTAGTACGGCGACCAGCAGGGTATAGGCATCCCGGTGCTGCAAGGGGATGGGCGTTTCGGGGTACAGCGCGTCGAGGATGCGCTGGATGTCGGCAGCCTTTGCTTTTTGCTTTAGGGTGTGCCGGAAACTGTTCTGTTTTGGTGGCATATTTGGACGGGTGCTAGTGACGATTGGTAGGGCATGATTGGCGGTTGTTGAAGTTTTCCAAACCTTTTAGCTTCGGCAAACATCGCGAACCGTCAACCATGCCTTTTCCAGGCTTCAAATAAAGTGATTCTTTTCCGGCTGTTTACATCATCGCCTTCGCGTACCGATCCCCAACCTTTTTCCAGTCAATCACGTTGTAAAATGCTGTGATATAGTCGGGGCGCTTGTTTTGGTACTTCAGGTAATAGGCGTGTTCCCAAACATCGAGGCCGATAATCGGCGTGCCGGTTTGTTTGGCAATCAGGGGCATCAATGGGTTATCCTGATTGGGTGTGGCGGAGATAAATAGTTTCTTGTCCTGACCCACGCAA
>CAYVPM010000349.1:0-4713 GCA_964453475.1 uncultured Saprospiraceae bacterium
GACTTGAAGATCGGAGCGGTAGCAACGCTGGTCAATATGAGTGATTCGGCCTTCAGCCACTTTTTTCAAAAATTTGCTTTTAGGAGTTTTACCGATTTTTTGATTGATATAAGGATAGGGCACACCTGTAAACTGCTGCTCGATACAGACGAAACGGTCAACCAGGTCGCCAGCAAGTCAGGCTTTAATAATCTGGCTAATTTCAACAGGTTGTTCAAAAAATATCGATTCTGTACCCCCATGGAATACCGGCGAAAAAATCTGGAAAAATCTGAATTTGACTGGACGCACCAGATAACGCCCTGGCAGTTTATGCCCCAGAGAAAAGGAGATAAAGAAGCAATCAAACCTAGTAGCTATGCTACCCGGTTGGTGCATTTTTAATTATGAGCAGCAAACTACATCAACTTAGAGTATGTCTAAAAAACGTGCAACAGTGGCATTTTTAACTTTGCCGCACTTGTCGTTTAAGGTCGTCCCGATCTTTTTCTAACAAGTAAATGCCCAGGGCTACTAAGGTGCTTTTACCGTGATTGATGGTTTGAAGGATTACCGGGTAGATTTGGTCTTGTTTCATTCTACGGATATTGAGAACGACTTTGATACTTGCCATAAGTGGATGTGGTTATGGCAGCAGACCTAAAACGATTTGCAAGTAATTTGCAAGTAGAAACCCTCAAAAAGGCTCATTTGCAAACAAAAAAAGGAGCCATGCTTTCGCACAACTCCTTGATTTACTCAGTCGGGACGACAAGATTCGAACTTGCGACCACACGCCCCCCAGGCGTAAAAAGCTTGAAAATGCAAAACATAAGTGTATGATAATCAAAGAATTAAGAATTTTTTAATTTTTAATTTCTTTAAATTTTCTGCACCATGTCTGCACTAAAAATCGTTCTTTACAAGAACAAACAGCTTGCTAACGGCGAAAACCCAATACGTTTGAGGGTTTATCTGGGAACAGAACGCTACATTTCTTTAGGTATGAGTGCCAAACCTTCCGATTGGAACGACAAATATGGAAGGTTCAACGCCAAATCACCAAACTTTGAGGCAAGGAACGCCATCCTGCGAAACCATCTTGCCCGTGCTGAAGAGTTGCTTTCCGAAACGGTGGAGTCCGGCAAACCGTTCTCCATCCATGAATTCAAGGCAAAGTTTCTTGGCAATGATAAAAAAGTGACTGTCTTGGGTTTTGCCGACCAAAGGGTAAAGGAACTGATAAACGAAAAAAGCATTGGCAACAGCAACGCCTACAAACAACTCAAGGCAATGCTCCTCAAGTACAAACCAGGGGAGTACCTGTTCTCTGACATTGACTACAACTTCCTCAAAGGGTTTGAGTCCTTCTTACTTGCCAGGGGGAGCAAAAAATCAAACGTCCACTTTTACATGAGAACTTTCAGGGCATTGGTCAATGAAGCAATCCGTAGGGAGTTGCTTGACCCGGAAATGTACCCTTTCGCTACACAATTCAACAAGAACAAATATTCCTTCTCCCACCTCAAGAACGACTACGACCCAAAACCGTTACCAATGGATGAACTGGAAAGACTGAAAACTTTTCCGGTTGAAAAATACCCACACTTGCAGCACAGTTACGATGTTTTCATCTTCCTGCTAAGAGCGAGAGGATTGAACTTTGTTGACCTCTGCAACTTGACGGTGGACAACATGGTTGCCGGACGTTTGAACTATATTAGACAAAAAACGGGCAAATTGTATTCCATCAAAATCACACCGGAAATCTCTGAAATCATCGAAAAGTACATTGGTGAAGTGTACCTGTTTCCAATAATGGACAATGCGCCTGTTAGGGCAATGGCCAGGTATCACCATGTAAGAAATGCCCTAAAGGTCTTCAACGACCAATTGAAGGAAATCTCTGAAATCTTAGGCTTCAAAAAGAAAATGACTTCCTACACGGCCAGGTACTCTTACACGAATATCCTGGTTCAGAATAACGTATCCGTGCCGCTCATCCAACAGGCTCTTGGACACGCAAGCATCGCGACTACTCAGCACTATATTAAAAAATACGCTAACGAAGAGGTTGACAAGGTGGATGCGTTTATATAGCTGTTTTGAACGGTACGATCCAAAAATTAGAAAAATGATAATTGAGATGAATTATAACGATTCACAAAATCAAAACACTTTTGTATCGTACCTTCTCCAAGTCCATCTTTACCCAATAATGAAATCATTGATTTTATTCCAGGGTCATTCAAACACTCAACCAATAGATGGAATTTATCCTTTCTAATCTTTAAATCGGTTTTTACTTGTTCATAGTTTAAAGAAAGAAATTTACTTTTGAAATCAAGGAACAAGTCATCTCTTGCTGTCGGATCATACTCATATATCTCTATTGGAATATGGCATTTAGAAAGATACCTTAGCATAAGGTCTTTTACAAATTCAATCTCCAAGCCACCATTATGCGTTCCTAAAAGTGGAAAAGCAATTGATGTTATCCCAGTATTTTGATAAGTATCAACAAAATTTTGCAACCCCCTTTCTAAATAGATAGGCTTGCTATCATACTTCCAGTGAAATTTAGTAGGAAAGTTTAATACCCATCTATCACTTTCGGTCTTGTAAAGCCAAACTTTGCCAATTTTTATGTCCTTGCTCTTACACAGTTTCTGATATTCTGTGAACAAATCGGGGTATCGCATTTTAAAAACCAATGCAATACCCTTACCCATAACACCAACACAATTAACTGTATTAACTATGGTTTGGCAGTTTGATGAAAATATGTTCCCTTTGATTAACTTTATATTAGATTCCATATTGCAATGATGTTTGAAGTTCAATATACATGCTTTCGATTCTCGGCGAAAACTGTATTCGTTTTAATTCGCTATTAAATACTTTATTTTCGTTAGTGTAAGCAAATAAATGCTCCAAGAATGGCATCCCGCCTGCTTCTTCAGTATAGCTACTAACATCACATTGGTAATAAACAGTCAATAAACGAAAAAACAATGTACTTTCCAAATTAGCTTCGCTTGCCAACTGCAAAATCCTATCCCGTGCTACTTCAATATTTATGATAGATTGTAAATATTGCCCAATCGGATCATCACTGATGAGCGCGGTTATGATTTTAACCTCTTGCTCGCTGAAAGGTAGATAGCCCTTCAACCCATCTACTATCTCAACAGTATATTTGTACTGATTATTCTTGTTTCCTTCTAAAAAAGCCTTTGGCTTTCCAATATCATGCAAAGCTAACATAACGCGAAATATATTATGATTTATTGGCAGGTCAATATTAGAAAAATATTTTTCAAACTCCTTCATTACTAATAGAGTATGTCTTTCTAATACATAATGTCTCACTTTTTCACTATAAATACCAGAGATAGAACGGTCAACTGATTTAAGAAACCGAATAATGCTTTCAGGCTGAAAATCAGGAATAGTCACAACATTTGTAGCAGTTGTATCTTCAGCCATTTTTCCAATCATTAAAGTAGAATATAATAGCCATTCTCTTTTACTCTCATCCCTAAAAAAGACTTGATATTCAGTAGGCGCCGAAAAAGTAACGCTTACATATTTACCAGCTTCAACAATATTCAGTTTATTGATGTATATATCACCTTCAACATTTTTAAAGTGTCCCTTGCCTTCAATTTTTATTATCGTTGTACTAAATCCATAGAATGAAGTAGTAATTGATAAACTTAGTTCATCTGCTTCAATATCAAATCGGCTATTTCTATTGTGGTAAACATTTCGTCTTTCCACAACTACTTTCTTTGAGAGTAAGCTATTCTCCCCAATTAGGTTCAATAGAGCCTTTTTATCAGTTTCCGATTGACAAATAATTTCAAGTGTTTGAAGGTTTGTCAAACTAAGTTCTCCTCTAATCAAAAACTCTTGCTGAGAAGCGTTCTTATGTGCGCTCATTCTCTTATTGAGTTCAGACATAAAAACATGTCTATCTACAAAATTTCCACTGAAATGAGACCTTGTGTCCTCAAACACGTCAGACATTTGTGAAAATAAATTCTCAAAATCAAACCGCGCAATAGCCTGGTTTGAGATAGGAAATACTTCAGCATAATTTGATTGCATATTGCCATTGCTGACATAACAATTATCAAAATATTTATCGAATATTTCCTCCAATTGAATTCTAAAAAAAATAGGGATTGGGCATTTTGGATAACCTAAATTTGCAGCCCTTCCGTAGTACTCGCTACTTTGGTCATGCCCTAAGTTTTCATTATAGAACTGGGTTGCAGTTTGAGGTCGGAAATAAAATCGAGCAAAATCATGTGCTGTATGCCTTCGGTTTACAACGCTACCCGCGCTATCACTTAACTGGTTAGCT
Source organism: uncultured Saprospiraceae bacterium (assembly GCA_964453475.1). Lineage (GTDB taxonomy): Bacteria > Bacteroidota > Bacteroidia > Chitinophagales > Saprospiraceae > M3007. Next base: position 4,352 of record CAYVPM010000349.1, read on the forward strand.
GAATTCCTGCTCTTAATGGATTCTTGCTTAATTATTTCAGAAGCATTCGATAAATGTGCAAAATGGTAAACGTATCCCTTCCACGGACTATGTTGAATATCAATGTTAATCAAAAACTTTGTTTTAGGTTGGTCAAAATAAGGTTGTAATGCTTGAAGTACATCAGTCGTAAATCTATTTCGTTGTTTAAAGAGTTCAACAAAATCCCAGAATTCATTGAATTCAGTTATCAAATCACTTGTTAGATGCAGAGAGTGATTTCCTGACAAAGCCTTCCATACAATTTTATCGGAAAGAGTGGATAAAATTGGTCGGTCAATTTGAGAAGCAAATTTTTCCGTAAAATAATCCCAATCCCATTG
>CAYVPM010000350.1:0-4713 GCA_964453475.1 uncultured Saprospiraceae bacterium
GAAATGCCACAATCATTTTAAAATCAAGCATTTGTTTTTTACCCGCCGAAGCCCTATTTCAGGGCGTAGGAGGTCACTCAAATCATTCAAAATCACTCTAATCACAGTATATGAGGGTAAGCTATGTGAACTATGTGCGCTATGTGGTAAAAAACTACGTGGAAAACATACCCTGCCTCCTCAATGCAGCATTGATGCAAAAGACCAGCTTGAAGGAAGCAGAACGGCTTATGAAAATAATTTTAAAAAAAAAAGTCGATTTTTACAAACAAATAATTTTATTATCGTAACGTTGCGCATCTTTTAACCTTATTTGTTTCACTAAACTAACATTATTATGGAAAGGAAAACGAATTGGCTCGCCGTAATTGTTGCTGTGCTGGTATCCTCCGGGATTGGCTTCCTTTGGTACGGCTTTATCTTTCACGAAACCTGGATGGCAGGCAATGGCATCACCATGGAAGGCGAAAAAATGTTCAAAAACGGGGCAGAAGCCACAATGCCCAGTATGGCTATGGCCTGGAACACCGCCGCACTGGTTATTTATGCCCTCCTGATTAACTGGCTGCTCGGCATCAGCAATGCCGCCAACTGGATGGACGGGGCGAAAGTCGGTGGCGCTATTGGCTTGATGACCTTGATCGGCGTGTACACCGGCAACATGTTCGCCATGAACCCAGCCAGCCTATCAATGACAGATGGCTCCTATTCTTTGGTCACTTTTACGTTGATGGGCGCTATTTTGGGTGGCTGGCAGAAGAAATAGGTTGCCGGTTACCGGCAAGCATACTGAGTTAAACCTGGCATTCAGGTTGATTTTCATTTCGCACAGATTTTACGCTGATTCAACGCAGATGCTTCTGCGTAAAATCTGTGTTTTTTTCTGCGTAAAATCTGCGCGAAAACACCTCAGAGCGCTCTTGTGTGAGGGGGTATAGTCACAGCTGCAAAACAAAACTAAGCCTCCCGCTTAACTCCCTCCTTCAACTCCACCAACTGTAAAAGCTCCATTTTCCCTTCTGTTTGCATCAGGCGCGTGAGGGCGCAGCAGTTTTCAAAAAAAGTTTCCGCTGCTGCAGGGTCGAGCACTTTGCCGGGTTTATAGGCCAGCAGGTAGTAGTTTTCTCCTTCCAGGGTTACAGGTGGTTTCTCCAGCATAAAGTTTTGCAATTCCGGAGTGAATTTTTGCCGAACCAGGCCCTCAAACTCGCTTTTCAACCAAAATTAGCCACGTTGCTCAAAGAAGCAAGCAAAAGGGCTTAAACTTGCAGCGCCAAACACTTTTCCACATCATGCCATTCAACCTTTCCGCTTCGAATACCGTCGCCAACCAGTTTATCGCCGAACTGCGCAGCACCAGCATTCAAACAGACCGCATGCGCTTTCGGCGCAATTTGGAGCGTGTCGGTGAAGTGCTGGCTTATGAAATTTCCAAAACGCTGGATTACCATATTGTCCCAACGGAAACGCCACTGGGGGTATCTGATATGAGCGTCCCTTCGCAACGCATCGTGCTGGCAACCATCCTGCGCGCCGGGCTGCCTTTCCACCAAGGCCTGCTCAACTATTTCGACCGGGCCGACAACGCATTCATCTCAGCGTATCGCCGCAACCACAAAGACGGTTCGTTTGAAATCCAGCTGGATTACATCAGTACGCCAATTCTGGATGGTTGTGTACTCATAATAGCCGATCCTATGCTGGCGACAGGCGCTTCGGTCAACGTGGCGCTGAAGGAACTTACGCGGTTCGGCATTCCCAGCGTGGTGCATATTGCGGCCGTAATATCGAGCGCAGCAGGCATTGAAGCGGTGAAAAAAGCCCATCCAAATGCACAAATTTGGTCGGGCGCCATCGACGAGGAACTGACGGCAAAATCGTACATCGTGCCTGGCCTGGGCGATGCAGGGGATCTGGCTTTCGGCGAGAAACGGTAATTGGGTCAGCGCAACACCTGTTTGAGCGCTTTGAGTGCCGCCTGGTTTTCCGGGGCATAAAATGACTCCATCAAGTCAAGTTTCTCCCGCTTGCTCAGGTGAAAACTCATGGATGCTTCCCGCTTTTTTTGCACGGCGTGGTAGTGAAAACGCACCATGGCCACGTTTCCTTTCTTATAAATATCGCCCAATAAACTCAGGGCGTTGTCCTGCTCAAAGTCCTGGATATCGGTCATTTTAGCGGCTGCGGAGGCTGGGGTGAACAAATTGCTCAACACTCCGGAATCGTCGCTGGTTTTGATGGTGCTTATTTTATCGAAACAACGGATGTGCACGAATACCACCCCGCCGGTATTTTCCTCAATCCAGTCTTTAAAAACGTGGGCGAAACGAATGGCCAGGCTGATGCCGTAGTTGTCGCGCAAACCGGCATCCATCGCCTCGATGCCGGGCTTGGTAGGCAACCACACATTGGGCAGGATAAAGGGGTAGGTTGCGTTCATGCGCAGGGCGCTGGTGAATGCAAGGCTGTCGGCCTGCTGCCCGGCGAATAATTTACCGAAATCAACACCGTCTATTTCCACCTGTTTTTGGAGCCGCTCGCTTGTATGTGGCCGCATCAGGTAAGAAACACCCTGTGGACTGATGAGCATCCTGCGTGCATCATTCAGAATATAGGGGGAAAATATCATCATCGGGATGCTGGCCTCCGCTTCAGGTTGACGGTAATCGGCCAGGCGCTTTCCAAAAAAGCTCCGGCAGTTCTCATTCAACTGGTTTTCAAAAAGATAACCGCGGTCTTTCCGATAGGTAAAATTGCCGGAACGGAAAGTGGAGATGGGGAAGAACAGGTCGTTGGAAACCACAGCAAAGCTGATGGGGTTCAACAGGTCTTTGCCCATGTCTTCTATCAGGTAGGGGTCTTGGGGCGACAAGCGCTCGCCCATATTGCGCCGGAGCATGGCTTCCCGGATATATGCCGCACCCAACATGCCGCCAGAAGCACCCGTGATCATTACTGCCTGGTCGAGCAGTTTGCCGCCAAGAGAATAGTCCGTTTTTTGCAGGGTTTGCATTGTCCATAAGGCTGAACGCATGCCGCCGCCGCTGACGCAGATAAACACCATTTTGGGCCGCGCATTGTCAGGAGTCCGGTTTTTTGCCAACCATTTTTCCAAAATTTTAATGGTGGCCGCTTTGTCCTGCTCAACCGCCTCTTTGTTCAACATTTCTTCAAAAACAGGATAACTGTATTCGGCTCGCTTGTCTTTTTCATAATCGAGGCCGTAAGCGCGGTTGCGGTAGTTGAAAAAGCCCCAACTCGTGATCAAATTGACAAGCACAAACAAACCTACAATGACAAAGGTACTCCACTGCCGAAACCAGAAAGTGACCGCGCCAAAAAACGATATCCCCATACTGGCCAACAAAAAAACGGTAGCTGCTGCGGGGATGCGCAACCACACGCTGTCCAAAAACACCCCCTGAACCATCAGCAAAAGCATCGCGGCTACCTGCACCATCACAGCATTCCAGTGGTTCTGCCGAAATACCCGCTCCAACAGCCGCGGGTCGTAATGCGATACACTCCGCACAAGCCGCACCCTGAAGCGCTCGGTGATGTACGTGTGGACATTCCAACTGGTCACACCTAACTGGATTTCCCGCACCGATGGCAGCCTTTGGCCTGACGGGAATATTTTGGAGCCAAGTTTTGGACTGAAAAAACCCGGGTGCTTCAGGGAGTATATGTCCTTGTTGGTGAGGTGCAGGAAGCCCGCCAATAAACTGGTAATGAGGAAAGTGCCGGCCAGGAAGCCACTGATGTTCCAGACGATTTCGGCGCCTGAAGTCAGTTCGTCATGCCATTGAAACCAGGTGGTACAGCTGATATAGAGCAAAACGAACCCCAAAGGGATCAGGCTGTTGTTCAGGCAAAATTTGGTAAAAGGCGCGCTCAAGGTTGCCAGAAACGGGAATCGGTTGGAGCACAACAAATAAGTGGTCAAATGCCAGATCATCACCAGACCACCAAACGCGCCCCCTGTGATGAAAAAGCTCCAAAAATTGACCTCACCCCAATATTCCGGGGTGAGCATCAGGTAGTGCATACCAAAAAAACGCCCCACCAGGCCGGTAGAAAACATGGCCAGTATCAACCATAAAATCAGGACAAGCAGGTGGTTGCGCAGGTGCAGCACCACCAATTGTACCGGAAAAGAATAATAAATCGAGCGCAGGACGGTCATCCGTAGAGTTCAAAATGTATTTGGGGGCGGTCGAATTTTAGCTTGATCAGCAAGTTTTCCACCGCTTCATCGATCATGTTGCTCCAACCGCAGAGATAAAATGCAACGTCGGGACGCGGGCTTTGGTATTGCTCCAGGTAAACTTGGTGAACATATCCTTTCCAACCCGGCCAGTCGGGCTGCCGGGAAAGCGCAATATCGTATTTGAAGCCGGGGAGCGTTCGGGTTAGCGCTTCAAACTCTTCGCGGTACAAGATTCCTGACGCTTCCCGGGTACCAAATATCAAATGGAGCCCGCGGTGCCGCTTTCCGTTTTTTTGCAAATCCAGAATCATACTCCGAAACGGGGCAATACCCGTGCCGGTACAGACAAATACAATGTCTGTTTCGATGGTTTCCGGCAGCACAAAACCGCCGTCAGGCCCCTTGAATTTCAAGATTGACCCCACCTCAACCGAGTCGAAAAGATACTGTGAGCCTTGTCCGTCCTCAGAACGCACGATGCACAGTTCCAAAACATTAGAACC
>CAYVPM010000351.1:0-2946 GCA_964453475.1 uncultured Saprospiraceae bacterium
GGCCTGGGCGGACAAATGCCTTATTCCTTTAGCGTGGATGGACTGAATTATGCTCCATCCAGCACGCTGACGGGCCTGCCAGCAGGCGATTACTGGGTAAAAATCAAAGATGCCAATGGCTGCATCGACTCGGTTTTTGCCACCATTTTGCAACCGCCACCACTCTTCGTGATCGCGCAGCCCGCCGACACTCTGCTTGATTTGGGCTTCAGCATCCAGGTGAACACCGTGACAGGGCCCAGCGGCCGGCCGGTCGTTTTTGAATGGAGTCCCGGCGAAGGCTTGAGTAGCATTACCCAGGCCGAGCCTACCATCACGGCCATTCGCGAGCAATACTATATCGTAAAAATCACCGATGAAGACGGCTGTGTGGCTTTCGATACGGTGCATATCCGGGTGAACAAGAAACGTCCTATCTACTTTCCCAACATTTTCAAGCCGGTCGGGGCCTCTCAATTCGGCAACGATTTTTTCACGGGCTATTCAGGCCCAGCAGCCAATCAGATTAACGTCCTGCGCATTTACGACCGCTGGGGTAGCCTGATTTTTGAAAAGAAGGACATGCCCTTGAACGAGCCAAACCTTGGCTGGGACGGCACCTACAAAGGCGACAAGGTAGATGGGGTGTTCACCTGGTATGCCCTGGTAGGCTTTATAGACGGAGAGGAGCAGCGTTACGAGGGGAGCATCACGGTGTTGCGGTAACGGCGCGGCAACATTGTCCAGCAGGTTAAATGGTTTCCAGATTGTTGCACGGCCAATCCCGCCCGACCTTGGCGGGATTGGCTTGTTGGAGCGTTGCAGAAAAGTGATATTATTCTAAAAAATTCAAAAAATCTATTCACTTTCGCAACTGGAAACGATCTGCCCACCAAGACTTACCCGCATCATGCAAAACGCCCAAACGGTTTACCTCAAAAACATCGACGACCTTATCCAGCTTGACGACCTCGAAAAAGCGATGGAATTGCTCCTGGCTTTGGACAATGAAGCCCAGGCAGGCCTCAGCCAGGACTTGACACTGGTCAAAGCCCGCATGGCGGCCCTTGAAAAAAATGTGCTGCGGGGATTTACTTCTCCCATGGACGCCGACTACACGAAGACAAGGAACCAGATACGCTACTCCCTCACGGAGATGATGAAGGATATTCCGCGCAGAATTGAACTGTACGCACAGGTACGCAACCTGAACACCTACCAATTCGATATTTCCACCAAGGAGGTTGGCCTTGAAAAAATTATCGGTAGCAGGGACAATCTCCTGACCATCAGTTGGCTGGAAAAAGCGCTGGCCGCATCTAAAGCAGTCTGCAAGGTCGTACGTGAAGATGGGGAATCCGGCACGGGTTTTTTGGTTGAGGGCGGCTACCTTTTTACCAACAACCACGTCCTGGAAAGCCCGGAAGACGCCGCCGGCGCTACCCTTGAATTCAATTTTGAAGTGGGGAAAACAGGTACGGTAAAACCCTTGTCGAAGTACAAACTGGATGCTTCCGATTTTAAAACAAGCCCGGTGCCGCAATTTGATTTTACCAAAGTCAAGGTCATCGATGGCGGCGACAAGCCTTTGAAAGACTGGGGATACCTGGAATTCGACCCCGGCGCGAGCCCGGCCGTCGGCGATGCGGTCGCCATCATACAACATCCTGCAGGCGGTGACAAACGCATTGCCCTGCGCGCCAATGAGGTGCTGGGGCAGAAAGACCAGTACCTGTATTATACGACCGATACAGAAGGCGGCAGCAGCGGTTCTCCTGTGTTCAACCGCGATTGGAAAGTGGTTGCCCTGCACCACGCCGCCAAATCCCTGAATGGCCGCGATGCCAACGAAGGCATTTTATTCAAAAACATTTTAGAATTCCTGGGGCAGTAACAGCACTTTGGGTTGTGTTTGTGGGTTTTTCGGAACAAATGCTTACGCCAGGAATACGGCGCGCGCTGCGCCAAAACATTTGCTCAAAACACCCCAAACCGCTCACGCGCTGCCCTTTCCAGCCCCTCCCGATCCCCCGGGTGCGCAAGCCCGATTAGCGCCTGCGCGCGTTGCCGCAGGTTTTTTCCGAACAAGTTCGCCACACCGTACTCCGTCACCACATAATGCACATGCGGGCGTGAAGTGACCACCCCTGCACCCGGGTTCAGCATGGGCACGATGCGGGGAATTCCTTTGGCCGTGCGGGAAGTGGTGGCGATGATGGGCTTGCCTTCCTTCGACAGAGAGGCGCCGCGCATAAAATCCATTTGCCCACCCACGCCGGAATACTGGTAGGTGCCAATGGAATCGGCGCATACCTGGCCGGTAAGGTCTATCTCGATGGCGCTGTTGATGGCCACCACGCGGTCGTTCTGCCGGATGATGGTGGGGTCGTTCACGTAATCGATGTCGCGAAAAGTGAAGGCCGGATTGTCGTCCACAAAGTCGTAGAGGCGGCGGGTGCCGAGCGCGAAGGAGCTGACGCTGAGGTTGGGGTGTATGTTTTTGTACCGGTTGGTGACGATGCCTTTTTCAAGCAGGTCGATGAGGCCGTCGGAGAACATTTCCGTGTGCACGCCCAGGTCTTTTTGCCCGTTGAGGCATTGCAGTACTGCGTCCGGGATGGCGCCAATACCCATTTGCAGGGTGCTGCGGTCCTCGATCAACCCGGCAATATGCCGTCCGATCTGCATTTCTGCTTCGCCTACTTCCTTGCTGTATTGTACCTCCTGCAGCGGGGTATCCTGCTGTACCATCGCCTGGAAACTGTCGATATGCATCAGGCCGTCGCCATGCGTGCGCGGCACATGCGCGTTCACCTGCGCGATCACGCAGCGGGCTGCGTTAACTGCCGAGCGGGCAATATCCACCGAAGTGCCCAGGGAGCAATAGCCATGCCTGTCAGGCGGCGATACCTGCACGATGGCCACATCCAGAGGCAGTACACCGCGCTTGAAAAGCTCCGGGATTTC
>CAYVPM010000351.1:2956-4702 GCA_964453475.1 uncultured Saprospiraceae bacterium
CACGTAGTCGCCGCGCCCTTCCCGCACCGCCTGGCGGATGCTGCCGGAAACAAACAGGGAATTAAAATTGAAATGGGATGCAAATTCGGGCTTGTCGAGCACCACGTCGCCGTAGAGGCTGATGCTGACCAGTTCGACATCGCGCAGGCGCGGGGCCTGGAGGGCAAGTTGTTGCAGCATGTACAAGGGCGTACAAGCGCTGCCGTGTATGAAGACGCGGTTGCCGGATTGGATGAACTGCAGGGCATCCTCAGCAGAAGTATAGGGCATTTATTTTGAATTGTTTTGATAGACCTTCTAAGTGCCAGCGACCAATACCAAGCCCGGCGATCAAAGCTGAGCATATTCCGCACTCCTCACTCCCCATTCCGCACTCCGCACTCCATATTCCGCCATACTGCGAATGGGTTTTTGCGGAAATTTATTAAAAATCAGCCGTACTGCTTCTTCGATCCGCGCATCTGCCTGATTGGGGTCGAGGTTCTCCCGAACGGCCAATGCCGCGCCGCGCCACACCTGGTTTCCGGTTTTTGTATCGATAAAATCGATGATCAACATGCCTTCCTGGTAGTTCACAGGCCGCACGCGGTTGCAGTGACCGTAGCGGTTCCAGCTGTCCTCGTCACAATAGCGGTCGCGCACAAAAAGCACCTCGTTTTTGATGACAACATGGTAGTGCAGCATCAGATCAGGCTCGGTATCGCAACGTTTAAAGCCATAGCGATCCATTTGCTGCTCCACCGCGCCGCGTATTTTTTCCTGACTGCGCTTGCTTTGCCATTCAGGACCGCTGAAACCTTGTTCGCCGGCAGGACTGTCCAGCCAGGCAAAGGTGGTATATTTGTAAAGGTTTACGCCCGGTTCTTCTTCGGAATACACTTTGAGGAACGGTGAGCAAGCGCTGCTGAAAAGTATGGTTGCCAGCAAGGCAAGGGACAGGAACAGGGAAGGTTTCATAGCTTTAATCATGTTTGGTTCGCACAAAATTCCAACAAATCCTTTCCCAAAATGCTGACTTGCGTTATGCCAGCCAGTGATTCCCCCCCAAATAGCCTATTGGTACTTCACCGTCACCTTCTCCATCACATCTCCCTGCTGCAGCATATCCACCACCTCCATGCCCGATTTAACCCGTCCAAATATAGTGTAGCGCCCGTCCAAATGCGGCGTCGGAGAATGTGTCATAAAAAACTGCGTCCCTTCCGTATCAGTCCCGGCGGAAGCCATGCCAATGTATCCGGCCTTGTCGTACCACTCCAGTCCGATTTCGGTTCGGATGGTGTAGTCGAGGGCGCCGTAGCCATCACCGCGCGGACAGCCGCCATGCACAACAAAATCGGGCACCACGCGGTGGAAATTTTTTCCCGTAAAAAAACCGGTAGCGGCAAGTTCCAGGAAGTTGGCCACGGAACCGGGGGCTACATGGGGCAGGAATTCCAGCACCACCTTGCCTTTGGCCGTCTCAATCGCAACTTCGGTTGCTTGGGTCACCAATTTGAGTCGCTCCCAGTTGATGGGGTTGTTCCAGGCGATTATCGGGGGTTGGGGGGCGCGATCTTCCAAAAATGCGATGGCTTTATCGAGCGCAATGTAGGCCTCCACATCACGGGGCATTTTGAGCTTGCCGAGGCTTGTCTTCAGGTCATCGAGCCGGGCAGTATCGCGCAACGATTTGAAATTCAACAACTGGGCCATCTCATCGGCGCAGAAGCAGGTGGCTCATCAGTTTGGTCAAAAATACAATCG
>CAYVPM010000352.1:0-4698 GCA_964453475.1 uncultured Saprospiraceae bacterium
GGCGCCCACCCAATCCTTGCCTTTGTTGTAGCGCACTCCCACCATCTCGCCTTTGCTCATTCGGATGAGGTTGTTCACCAGGCGGGGTTTCTCCCAGCCTTTTTCCCAAACCAGCATCATGCGGATCTCGCATTTGGAAGGCTCGGCAGGGTTGGTGGTTTGAACGCCGGCAACGTAGTCCACCTTGCGCTGCAAAATGAAATTCGAAGGGTCGTCCACCGATTCCACGTCCTCGCGGCTGATGTTGATTTTGACACCCTGACCTGAAAAAGAGAAGAGGGGCTTGAGTACCCAATTTTCCAGATCGTCGGGAATTGATTTCAATTCGTTGACAAACAGCGTTTTAGGCACAAAGTCGCTTTGGATGAATGGCAAGGAATGTTTGGAAATCCGGAAGAACCAGTTGGGGTGCCCCACCCACTCTGCATTCACCTCCGTGGTCATGTCCCATTCCCTGGGCAGGTCGGCGCGTTTTTCCAGTTCGTCAAAAATGATGCGGTTGTAAATGCGCTCCACGCCGATGCGCCGTTTGTTTTCGTCCAGGTAATACAGGTCGCGGCCTTCGCGCTTGAGTTTGGAGAGGCATAATACCTTGACGCCCAGGTATTTCTGTGTGCCCCAAAAGTCGATGCGGGTATTTTGTTTTTCCGGTTCTATTTCCAGCAAGATCACGTTTTCCGGCTTGGAATTTCCAACGATCACTTGGCGCATCACCTCAATGTAACCGGCAGTGTCCAATCCGCCAAACAGGTGGTGGAAATCTGCGGGAATGTCAAAATGCTTGCGATAGCTCTCTGCCAGCAGGTGCTGGTAAAAGTACAAGGATGGAAACCCTTGCATTTCGATCAGTTGCGGGGTGAATTCGCCATTGGCATCGCGGCAGATACCGAAGTCAAGCTGCAAGAATTCTGTATGCGGGGCTTCGCCCGGCACCACCAGGTGTTTGGGCAGGGCAGCTTCGCTCCTTTGTTTGAAATCGGGCGCCGTAATTACGTCACAGATATCCTGTACACCTTTCAGCAATTTGTTTTTCAATGCTTTAGGCACAAAAATCGGCGTTTCAGACACCCTGAAGGTGCAGGGCTCCCCGTAGGTCGTGTTCACCGTGTGGAGGAATGCCTCGTATTTTTCCTGGGTAAAGGCGGCGTTGTAGCGTTGGCGGACTTCCTGATGCATATTTGTCGTTTTATGACGGCGAAGGTTCGCAATTTTTTTAGAAAAAATGAACTTGCATGGCAACTCCAACAAATTTAAGACTGATGAAAGCCCCCCGGTGCGTACTTTTGTCAACATTTTACTGCGCACTTCTTGTTATACTGTGATTAAGGTGATTTTGATGATTTGAGTGATTTAAAATCACTGATTTTTAAGTGATTCAAACGTTTAATTTTCAAAACCACTTAGTGTTGGCTATAGGCTGCACCGTTAAACAAGGAAGCGCAAGGTTTTGAAATATCATTATGCCCGACCTTCAAGCTCAGATTATTCCGGAAAAAGTTCCACAACATATTGCCATCATCATGGACGGCAATGGCCGTTGGGCCAAACAAAGAGGCATGCCGCGGGTACTCGGTCACCGCAGCGGCGTGAAAAGTGTGCGTGAGGTCACCGAAGCCGCGGCCCAGATAGGCGTACAATACCTTACGTTGTATGCATTCAGCACGGAGAACTGGAACCGCCCGCCTGCAGAAGTCACGGCGCTGATGACCCTTTTGGTGGAAACCATCAAAGGCGAGGTACGCGATTTGAATAAAAACGGGGTGCGTCTGATGGCCATCGGGGAACTGGAATCGCTGCCTGCTTCCACATACAAGACCTTGATGGAAGGCATAGAAGAAACAAAAAACAACGATCGAATAACCTTGGTGCTGGCGCTCAATTACTCCGCCAAATGGGAAATCACCCGCGCTGCTCGCCTGCTCGCGCAGGAGGCCAAATCCGGCGCCATTGATCCGGAAGCCATAAACGAAGCCATGCTGGATGCCCAGCTCACTACGGCCGGCATGCCCGATCCCGACCTGTTGATCCGCACCAGCGGCGAAGCCCGGCTATCCAATTTTCTGCTTTGGCAACTGGCGTACGCTGAGCTGTACTTCACGCCAGTGCTGTGGCCAGATTTTGGCAAAAAAGAGCTTTATGAAGCGGTATTGAGCTACCAAGGGCGGGAACGGCGCTTCGGGCAGATCAGTGAGCAGTTGAAGGGGAGTTAGAGCGTTTATCTTTGGCGTGATTGTACTTTGTCATATGCTCGACGCCGTTGTGTCAAAATAGCGGGCATTAAAGTTGCTGCCAAACTTTATTTCGATTTTCTTGGCCAAGACCTTCCAGATTTTGAAAACCTGGAAGGTCTAAGCGCTCGAACGAAATTAAAATCGGTTCGTTTTTCGTAGCAAGGCCTTATCACACAAACCTGTAATTAATACCGCCGCAGCGCCACAGGCATCAACTCGTCATAATTCCCTGTCAGCACCGGCGTTTGCACCCCGGCTGTGTAATGGCGTACTTTCACATACACATAGTTATAGAGCTCTTTCACGGTCACGATAAAATCATCGTTGGTATCTGCAGCGCCTTTCATGCCTTGCAGCACGTAATAGGTAAACACACCCTGGCGCAGCCCGTGGTCTTCCAGCGAAAGCTCTTCGGCTTTTGACGACATCAACAGGGCGATACCACCGTCGGAGTCTTCAAATGCCTGGTAATAATGCTCCAGTGACACAGGCGCGGGGCCTTTTGACACCAATGAGCCGCTGTAATCCAACGTGCCGCTGTGGCAGGCATCGGCGATACAGATTTTGTGTTTGGCCTTGCTCTGTTTGAAAATCTGGCGGATTTCTTCGTGGCGCAGCTTGTTGTTGAAGCCATCGTAGTCTACTGGCAGGAAGCAACCCTCCAGGCCATGGCCGCTGAAATAGAGCAGCACGACATCGTTCTCGTCGGCTTTGAGGAATGATTTGCGCATGGCGCGGAGGATGTTCTCGCGCGTGGCGGATTCATCTACCAATATCTCTACCTGGTTGTCGGGCAAAGCGCCGCCTTCCGGGCTTTTCAGGTGGGAGTAGAAGCGGAAAGCATCATCGTCGGTGAAGCGCAGGGAAGGCATGGCGGTGTATTTACCCACGCCGACTACCACAGCCCAAATCTTGACCCCGGCATTTTTTTCGACGCGCACCGGGTCGCTGGGGATTTCTTCCTTGGAATCAAGCTCTTGCACCATGGCGCCATTCATCCAAACGGCGCCATATACGCGGCCGGTAGCGAAGTACATGATGCCTTCCCCATTGGGCGTATTATTGGCCCATTCCCCTTCATAGCGGTCGCCGTTGGCGTAGTAGCAGACGCCGCGGCCATAAGGGTAGCCGTCTTTGAATTCTCCGATCCAGCGAGAGCCTTCCGGGTAATCGTAGTAGCCGTAACCGCTGCGGCAATATACTTTCCCGCAATTAGTGAGCCCGGTGATGTCGGGCTTGGTGGGAGCGGGCTTGTTGGCAGGGGTAGGTTTAGGCGGGTTATTGCTGGGTTTGTTGGTTTGGGCTGTGGTGCTTGGGCGCTCGCGGTTGGGCGCACCCTCAAGGTTGGCAACAGGTTTGCCCATGGCCCAGGTGCCGTGCTTTTCCTTGCCATCTACAGCGCGCAAAACGCCGGAGCCGTGCTTGAGGTTTTTGCTCCAGCCACCGGTAAAGCTGGCGCCATCGGCGTAGTACATGGTGCCTTTCCCTTCGAAAGTGCCGTTTTTGAATTCGCCTTCGTAGCGTTCTTTGGTGGCAAAAAAGTATTTGCCGCGGCCATTTGGTTGGTCGTTGCTCCATTGGCCTACGTATTTGTCGCCATTGGAAACGAATATCATGGTGCCGTTTTCGCCTTGTTTTTTCCCCATTACGAATGGCCCTTCATAGGTGTTGCCATCCTGATAGGTCATTTTGCCGATGCCATGGCGCAAGCCGTTTTGGAATTGTCCGGTATATTTGGAGTTGCCGTTGTAGCGGTAAGTTCCGGTACCGTTGGTGCAGTTGCCGCTGATACACTGAGCGTGCAAGGATGATGTTTGGGCTGCCAGAAAGGCAGCCATGAAAAAAAGACGGTTAATTAGATTAAGCCCCTTCATGTTTTTGACGGATTTTAATGTTAGAAACAAAAAATGTACGGGTAAACGAAGGTGCAAGGTATTGTTCGAGTTGATTAAACGCGGACGTAATGTGTTTAATTTGAAGCAGAACAGAGCAGCCAGGGATTTCTTATTCAGAATCGTATGGCAGGTTATTCATTCCAAATCAAAACATAAATCCGGGTTCGTACATCGTGAGTGTTTGTTTGAAAATTTGTGTTGAGTCTTGAAGACTACCGAGGCGGATTATACGATGCAAGAACACCGAAGGAAATCTAATATTGTGCCAGACATATTTTACTCAAATGAAATTTGTACATTTGCGGGTCAAAATCGCTTGACAACATTTTGATTTCCAATAATTTGTAAATATTTTAAAACCATGTTAAAAAAGATTTCCTTCTGGTTAATGGCCCTTGCTTTTTTTGCAGCCTGTGGCCAAAACAACTCTCAAACCTTCGATCCGAACAGCAGCGACCCTGCAAAAGATGGCAAACATTTCGGCGCCATCATCACCGCCGACGGCGCTATTTCCTTCGATGAGGTGATGGGCAAAATGGCAGGCATCGATTCTCTAAACATGAAAGTGCAAG
>CAYVPM010000353.1:0-4697 GCA_964453475.1 uncultured Saprospiraceae bacterium
ACGATCCGACTTGCTTTGGCAATTCTGATGGCCTTATCGTTGTTTCGATTTCCGGTGGCAATACTGGTCAATTGCAATACGAATGGTCGGATGATACGGGCGTGATCGGCAATACGCCGGGCCAATTGGATGGCTTGCCGGCAGGCTTCTATTCTGTTGTCGTGACAGATGCCCAAGGGTGTACCGGCAGCCTGTCTGACATCATGCTGCAGGATCCACCGCCTGTATTGGGCAGTTATGATGCGCCAGAGGCGCTGGTTTGCCATGGAGACGTGACAACGTTAAAGATCAACTCGATCGCCGGCGGCTCGGGCGGCCCTTACCAGTTCAGCCTCGATTTTGGCGCTTTGCTGGATGTCAGCTTCCCGGTTACCCTCTCCGGGGGCGAACACTACATTACTTATTTCGATGTAAAGGGATGTTTCTATACCGATACCATTGATGTTCCAGAGCCAGCGCCCATAGAAGTGTCATTCAACCCAATGGTGAAAGAAATCGAACTGGGCGACACTTCCTATCAGTTAAAGCCGCTCATTACGGGGGCTGCTGTCGCATCCTTCACCTGGACACCGGCCGATTTGTTGGTAACGGCAAATGACTTGAACCCCTACGTGCGCACCTTTGAATCACAGTTGTACACTTTGGTTGTATTTGACGACAAAGGTTGTTCCGGAACCGGCTCTATCCAGATAAATGTAGACCCGAACCGCAACGTGTATGTGCCGAACATTTTCAAGCCAGGGGTCGGAGGATTGAACGACCACTTCAACGTTTACCTGGGCTTGGGCATAGAGATTGTCAACTACATGCGCATATACGACCGCTGGGGTGAACTGATGTATTCCAGAGAGCGTTTCCTGCCGCAAAACGACAATTTCGCCGACGGCTGGGATGGCAAATACCGGGGCGATTTTGTGAACCCGGGTGTCTTTGTTTATGTGATCGAAGTCAAGTTCCTCGATGGCAGGGTGCTGCTATACCGCGGGGATGTGACGGTGTACCGGTAAGCTATACGCACTTCCACAATTGAAAAGCGCCATCCACGATCTTTCGTGGATGGCGCTTTTTTTTATTACCGCACTTTGGGCTGCCGCCGCTTACTTCCCGGCCGGAACCCTTTGCCTCCCATCATCGCCATCATGGAAGGGTTCATCGACTGGCCGGCCTGTTTCATTTGCTTGTCCACTTCTTTGATCTGCTCTTTGAGCATCGGCTCCGTGACGTTCAGTTTTTTCACCTCAGCCAAATGGTTTTGTGCAGCTTTAAGGTTGTTTTTTCCAGCGGCGATCATGACCAGCTGCAACCAGGCTGCTGCCCGCTCGTTGTCGGAAGGCAGGCCTGCGTCCAGTGATTTCCGGATCCAGGTTTCTGCGGCGTTAAAATCCCTTTTTTGCATGTAAATAGCCCCCATCGTCATATAATAAACCCCTTTGTAGCCGACTAACAACAGTTTTGGACTCAAGGTGAGTTTAAGGCGCGCTTCAGCTTCTTCAAGCTTTTGCTGGCTCAGCAATTGGTTGGTTGACATAATGGTGCCCAGCATGAGGTAGCCGGCAAGCAGTATCACGCCCACCAGGAGAAAGGGGAAACCGTACCAAAAACCATAAGCTGCCCAGAGCGCGATGCCACCCAGTATGCCGCCCACAATAAGGGCCAAACGAAGATAGATGTTAATTGTAAACATGGAATTGCTTTGAATATTTGAGCCGCAAAGGTATCACAGTTTTTTGAACACCTGTACCAGTTTGGGCGTAGCCACAGGGCTATACTTCAAGAATTCCTTGTTGCAGTCAAGAACAATGTAGCATTGGCTGCTAGATATCCCTTTTTCCATGAAACACCACCCATCTATTAAGAGGCTGCTGTCAAGCTGGCAAGGCGTTGTTTCACAATTGACATCAATTAGTATGTCCGATTCTGCAATTACGCCCCCATGTTTGAATCGCCGCATTTTGGTATCGGCAAATTCGAGTGTAAGCGTGGCATCGTCCTGGCTTTCCCAACGGCCTTCCAGGGTTTTCAGCAAATCAGAACCATCCGGGCCGGTAGATTTGGACAGCTCTGAGTTGGTTTCTTGTTGTTGGGCATTGTTGGGGTTAGTGTTTTTACAGGCATAGACGAAAGTCAATACGGCTAAGAGGGTTAGCAGTTTGTTCATAGTGTTTTGATTTAATTTACACGATGTCCGCCAAGTCAGCGGCGAACCTCAATCCCGTAACCGGCGCCGGGAGCCATTTCCAAAGCAATTTGTGTGCCGTTTGGCAAGGGCACCAATTGTATTTCAAAATCAATATAGCGGTTGTTGTTGTACCTAAACGTAGTTCTATCTGCTCCAATGCTGAAATTGACCCGGTTTGAAAGACATTCCGGTAAATTGTCGCTGGTAAAAATATCTACCGTTTTGCCGTTTTTTTTCAAAATAAATGCGGCTGTAAATTTCCCGGATTCCACAAACACCTTTGTAGGCCCATCACTCAAGGTAAACAAGCGGCGGTTGAAGTTTGCTGGGTCAGCATTGACAACAGCTGCTTCTGAAAAGGGTGTCCGGCACCAACTGTTTGCCGGATCATTGCCCGTCACCATTGCCTGGGTGCTGAAAGCAAATCCAGGCCCGGCAGCAGCATCGCTTTTTTCATGTTGGCCAGCTGCTGGCTGCCTGGTATTTTCGGCACATCCAAAACCACAAGCAGCCAGCAGCGCCAACATCCAAATTTTGATCTTCATATTTTATAATCGAGCCGTAGGGTGTAGTTCCGTGGAGCATCCAGCAAAGCCGGACGTATGGAGTATTCTGCATTCAACAGGTTGCCCACCAATGCGCTCACTTTCAAGCTTTTAGTAATAGAATAGGAGGAGCGCAGGTCAACTATGGTGGAGCCATCATTGTGCTCCTGGCGGAATTTTCGCACCGCAACAAATTCTTTCGGCGCCAGGGCATCAGGCAACTGAATGCCCTTGATTTTTCCCTCAAAAAGCTCGTCAATGGCATTCATAAAGCTGTAATACTGCACAGAAAGCCCCAGGCTGAAACGTTTAATGCTGTACTCCGCATCAAACTTCAAAGTCTGATTGAAGCGGTATTTCAAGACATTGTTGGTATCGGAAGAGCCGTAATTCAGGTCGGGGTTGTTTTTGTCGAACACCTTGTAGCGCGGCGTAATACTGGTGAAGCCAGCCAACACTGCCAGGTTGCCTCCGGCAAAATCGCCCTGGCCGGCGATCGATATCTCATAGCCTGTCACCCTGGTATCGCCCGAATTTTCCGAACGGAACCGCGCCCTGCTCTGTATGCCATTGGGGCCGAAACTGACGAGCAGCGTGTCCAATACGAATTCCATCATGTCCTGGTACTCTGAAACAAAGCCCGTCAGGTCGGCGTAGCCCTTCCAGTCGCCAATCCTGAACCCTTGCTTCAGGCCCAGCTCCGCCGTCCAGCCGGTTTCAGAAACAAGTGCCGGATTTGGCACCACGTTGTTGCCGACGCCGAAGTTGGTGCTGACAAACTTTTCGGCAATCGTCGGGTAACGATACCCCTGTCCCCAGGAGGCCCGGAAATAGGTGGCCGCACCGGCCCGGTAGTTGGCGCCCAGGCGCAGCACGGGTTTGCCTTCCACCACTTCGCCGTTGGGAATAATACCGTATTCGTTGGTAAGGCGGTCAATATAGATGGTGTCGGGGCTTTTCTGGTTGTTGTGCTCGTAGCGGAAGCCCCCTGAAAGGTTGAGCCGGTCGAACACTTTGTAGTCGAGTTGCAGATAAGCCGCCAGGTTTTGGGAGCTGAACCTGGAATTGCTGTACACTTCGGCATCCACGGTATTGTAGGTGCCAACCACGCCGGCGGTGGTTATAAGGCCTATGCGCTCCATGTTGCGCTGGAACTGGTATTCTCCATAAAACAGGCGACTGTCGTTGCTTTGGTTGCCGGAGTTGTTGTTATGGATGTAGAAATACCGGCTGAGTAATTTGTGGCGGTTGCCGCGTTTGTCAAAGTATTGCAGCGTTGGGTCGATGGTGAAGCGCAGGCGGCCTTTGGTGAAGGAGGTAGAGCCTTCGCCCGATTGGTAGGCCAGGGTGGAATCGTTGCCCCAGATAAAGAAGCTGCCGCTGCGACCGAAATTGAAATTGGTGTTCAATCCCAGTGTAAGCCGGTCGTTCACGCGGTAGCGGAAATTGGGGGTGACGCGGCCATAGCGGCTATACGTATCGCGGTTGTAACTGTCGCGGAACAGACCGTAAGCGCCCAGCACCACGTCGAGTTTGTTGTGTTTTCTGCGGTGACAAAAGCTAAACCCCGTTTCCACGGGCAGCACCAGGGTAGAGGTATCATTGCCCCACCATTTCTTGGCAGGGTCTTTAGGGGCGCCCCAAACTTTGCCAAAGGTGGAGAAATTTGTCTCTGGCTTGTCCTTCGCAAAACCTGTCCTGATGTTGATGATCCCGTTCATAGCAGAGGAGCCATAAAGGGCCGATGCCGCGCCTTTCAGCACTTCCAACTGTGTCAAATTTTCCACCGGGAAGTCGTCCCAGTTGGGCAATCCGGCATCGGGCTGGAGGGCCGGCATGTCATCCACCAAAACCAGCACCCGGGTGCCTGCGCCGTAGGAAAAACCTGCGCCGCCGCGGATACTTGCTTGTCCGTCAACAATATTCAATCCGGGCACTTTTACAAGTACTTCGTCTACCGAGGTTGAATTGGT
>CAYVPM010000354.1:0-4696 GCA_964453475.1 uncultured Saprospiraceae bacterium
CCCTGCTGGAACCTGAACCGCCGTGGAACACGAAGTTCACGGGCGTTTTGCCGGCAATGCCAAATTTCTGGCGGATGTACTCCTGGGAATTTTTCAAAATAATGGGCTGTAGCTTCACGTTCCCAGGCTTGTACACGCCGTGAACGTTGCCAAAAGCGGCGGCGATGGTGAAGTTCGGGCTGATCTTTTTCAGCTCCTCATAGGAGTAGGCCACCTCGTCGGGCTGGGTGTAGAGTCTGGCGGAATCCACATCCGAATTGTCAACACCGTCTTCTTCGCCGCCCGTCACGCCAAGCTCGATCTCAAGGGTCATGCCCATGGCGTTCATACGTTTGAAGTATTTTGAACAGATAGCGATGTTTTCGTGTATGGGCTCTTCCGAAAGGTCGAGCATGTGGCTGGAGTAGAGCGGTCGGCCATTTTTTTCAAAATACTGCTCACCGGCATCAAGCAAGCCATCAATCCATGGAATAATCTTGAGGGCGCAGTGGTCGGTGTGCAGGATCACAGGCACGCCATAAGCTTCGGCCATCGCGTGCACGTGCTGCGCGCCGGAGATGCCGCCGAGAATAGCGCCGCGGTTAGAATCGCCCCCGATGGCTTTGCCGGCAAAAAACGCCGCACCGCCATGCGAATACTGGATGATGACCGGGCTGTTGACTGCGGCAGCGGTTTCCAGCACCGCGTTCACGGAATTGGTGCCAATCACATTGACCGCAGGCAAAGCGAAATTTTGTTCGTTGGCATAATTGAGCAGGTCGGTGACTTCTTGTCCGTGCAGGACCCCTGGGCGAAAACGAGACATATCTTTTGAGTGCTGAGAGATGAGTGATAAGAGATGAGTGGGGCAAAGATACGAAGGGTTTTTGTTTTGGGGTGCGGGGTATTTGAGCCAATGCCTTATGTTTGTCACTCCAACATTTCACTATTTCACCATTTCGCTCCATTTCATGTCAGAACTTTGCCCTATTTGCTGTAAGAACCATATCCAGGACGACCCTGAGGAAAATGCCATCAATGTGCGGGTGTACGCGCATAAAGGCGAAGGCACCACTGTTCACACCAGGTTTTTTGACGTTCCTACCTATGCGTGTGTTGAGTGCCATAAAAAAATTACGGGGAGCGAATCGACTGAACTGTTGTTGTTCATTCTTGCTGCCGGGCTTTTGGCGGTCCCGGCACTTATTTTAGTGTCAGGCGATCGGGAGTCGTTCACGTCAACCTACGGCTTTATGTTGCTGGCATCGGTGCTATTGCTGTTCTTTCTAGGCTACAAAGCCAAGCACCGGGTGAAAATCCACCCGGATTCGGCTTTGCAATCCATGTCGAACGTGATTTTATTCGACGATGGAAAACAAGTTGCCAAAACCCTGGTACGGAGCGACAAAGCGGAGTTTTGGTGGGTAATGTAGTGGAACACGTCATTTTATTGTCAATCCTTAACTTATGTGCTATGTCTTACTTCCTTGCATTTTCCAAGCCAACCATACTCGGGTTTGAACTGATATACATCCTGAAGTTGTTGGTGACCGCCTATGCCACCGTGCTTTTCCTGCAATCAGGTTTCGACAAGGTGTTCGACTGGACAGGCAACCGGGATTTTATCAATGGTATGTTTCAAAAGACGGTGTTAAAGCCATTTGTACCCCTGCTAATGCCCACGATCACGGTGCTGGAAGTTGCGGCAGGTTTGTTTTCGCTCGCAGGCGCGGGCGCATTGCTGTTGTTCAGGCAGGAGCAAATCGCCATTATCGGGCTGTTGTTGGGCGCAACATCGATTATGTTGTTGTTTTTTGGCCAGCGGATCGCGAAAGACTACGGCGGTGCCGCAGCAATCACCCCTTATTTCATCTTTTTTATTGGGGCATTGGTTTTGTTCGCGTAATAAATAATGCAACTAGCACTCGATTTCCTTCAATACCAACCCCAACTGCGCCTTTCAAGGTCGGCGGAAAACACTTTTGTGTACGACCCAATCCGGAAGAAAGACGTAGTGCTGCAACCGGAAGAACTCCTGCGGCAATTGGTGTTGTTGTATTTGCTGGAAGAAAAAAAATGCCCGACCCATCGCATTCGTTCCGAATTTGGCATTGAAGTGAACGGGCTCAAACGCCGCTGCGACATCGTGGTGTTTGATGTCGAGTTAAAGCCCTGGCTGGTGGTGGAATGTAAATCGCCGAAAATACGGCTCACCCAGTCGACTTTCGAACAGGCTGCCCGCTACAACATGAGCCTCAAAGCACCTTTCCTGGCCGTCACCAACGGGCTGGCTACTTACTGTGCGGCCCTGGATTTTGAAAACGCAAGCTTTGAATACTTGCCCGATTTCCCAGATTTTTAGCCCCCTGCCCCCTGGCCAAAAGTGCCAAAAAACAAAACCAAACGAAAGACCCTAAAATGTGCTCATTCCGCACTTTTACCCGCCATAGCCTTGGCGGCGGCGGGCCGCACTCCATCACCACCGCCGCTTCCCCAGCGACACCACGGTAGCAGCCAGGAAAAACGCGATAACCGACAGGAAATACACCAGGTCACGTGTATCGAGCGCGCCCCTGCTGATGGAATTGTAATGGTATTCGATGCCGAGTGACTGTACGATATCGTCCGTTTTCCCGAAAAAAATGGGCAAGCGGCTCAGCAAGCCGAAGGCGAGGTACACAAAAAAGCTCAGGAAGGTCGCCAAAACAAAGGCCACAATCTGGTTGCTGGTGAGCGAACTGGCAAAGACGCCGATGGCCACAAAAGCCCCGGCGAGGAACAACAAGCCAATATAAGAGCCCAGCGTGCCGCCAGAATCAATATTTCCCACTGGCGCGCCAAGCTGGTGCACGCTGAAGTAGTACAATACGGTGGGCATCAAGGCAAACACCACCTGCGTGAAACAAGCCAGGAATTTTCCGCCCACGATCTGCCAGTCGCTGATTGGCCGTGTAACCAGCAGCTCAATGGTGCCGCTCTGCTTTTCTTCCGCAAAAGTGCGCATCGTCACGGCCGGAATGAGGAACATAAACACCATCGGCGCCACGGAGAACAAGGTGTCGAGCGTTGCGTAATTGCTGTCGATGATGCTGTACTCCGGAAACACCCACATCAGCAAGCCCATCAACACGAGGAAGGTGCCCACCACGATGTAGCCGATGAGTGAGGAAAAAAAAGCGTTTATTTCTTTTAAAAATATGGGTAGCATAAAATAAGGTTTCGGGTTTCGGGTTTCGGGTTTCGGGTTTCAGGTTTCAGGTTTCAGGTTGGCGCTGCTCTTGGTATCTACGAAAAGACAGTAATTGCTTTGGTAATTCTATAAAAATCAATGCCAAGGGCAGCGCCAACCTGAAACCTGAAACCCGAAACCTGAAACCAAGTAAATTATTTAGTCAGTTGCTGGAACACATCCTCGACACTATGCACTTCTTTGTGCAATTCCAGCAAGGTCAATTTATTTGATACGGCGAATGCGAACACTTCGGGGCGAACGTCGTGGCGGGCATCCGATTCAAACTGCCAGTGGTTCTGGCCCAGGTTTTTCACGGAGCGCACGTTTTTGATGCTCTCCAACAGTTTTTTATCCACCTTTTCTGCGAATTCGGCCGTGACGATACTCTGGCCGGCAAACTGCTGCTTGAGTTCCTGAATGGGTGCATCGGCCACCAGTTTTCCTTTGTTGATGATAATGGCGCGGTCGCAAACGGCCTCTACTTCACCCAGAATATGAGTAGAAAGGATTACGGTCTTTTCTTTGCCCAGGTCTTTGATGAGCTGGCGGATTTCGATGATTTGATTGGGGTCGAGGCCGCTGGTGGGCTCGTCGAGGATCAGCACTTCCGGATCGTGGAGCATGGCTTGCGCCAGGCCCACGCGCTGTCGGTAACCTTTTGACAGCTCGCCGATCTGTTTGTGCCGGTGGCTGCTCAGGCCGGTGCGCTCTACCATTTCATCCACGCGTTTTGCCGCGTTTTGCACCTGGTGCAGCCCGGCAGTAAACGCCAGGTATTCGCGCACGTACATTTCTTTGTACAGGGGGTTTTGTTCCGGCAAGTACCCTATGCGCGCGCGGGATTCCATGCTGTTTTGACTTACATCTATGCCACAGACCTCTACTTTCCCTTCAGTTTGGGGCAAATAGCCGGTCACGATCTTCATGGTGGTGGTTTTTCCGGCGCCGTTGGGGCCCAGGAAACCGAGTACTTCACCTTTGCGGGCTTCAAACGAAATGCCGTCTACTGCACGCTGGGCATCGTAAATTTTGACGAGTTGAGTGACTTTTACAGACAAATTATGGCGCTTGAATATTTAAGTTTGGCTAGTGGGGTGCGCAAAATTAGAAAAAACCTCGCTATCATTGTCGGCGGGGCAACACTTTGACGTTTAAAACGCAGATCCAAAAACCATCAAGCTGCTGCACTCGTTCATTAATACTCATTAATCGTCCATCAATTTACCAATATGCGACACCTGATTTTCTTATCCATTGCCCTGTTTATTGCTGCATGTTCCAACGCTCCTGAGCCCAAAAAAGCAGTGAGCGAAGAACTTCCCCAGGCAGAGGCTCCGGCAACCAAAAGTCCTGCTCCTGCAGTTGAGGCGCCTGTTGCACCATCTACAGATGCTGCAGCGCAGCCCCAAACACCTGCTGCCACCAAACCCGCAAAAAAGCAGGTTGCTACATCTCCCAAAAAGTCGACGCCGATGCCTGCAAAAA
>CAYVPM010000355.1:0-4690 GCA_964453475.1 uncultured Saprospiraceae bacterium
ACCATTTCGCAGAACATTCAGAACCCTGTTGTTGACGCCGGGCTCGACAATACCCTCACCTGTGCCATTACCTCGCTCTCGCTGGCAGCGCAGATACTGTCCTCTTCCTCCGCTGGCATCAGCTATGCCTGGAGCACTTCCGGAGGGCAAATCACCGGCGGCGGCACAACGGCCAGTCCGACCATTGGCGCTGCAGGAACCTACACCGTGGTTGTCACCGATGCCATCAATGGCTGTACCGGCAGCGATCAGTTGATAATCGGCAGCAATTTGGTACCACCCATTGCCTTGATTGGCAATCCGCAGACACTGACCTGCACGACCACCCAAATTCCGCTGAACACAACCGGTTCCAGCACCGGCCCTAATTTTACCTACAACTGGACAACCCAGGGCGGCAACATCTTCTCCATTCAGAATCCACACCAACCCATTGTGGATGCGCCGGGAACCTACAATGTCTTGATAACCAATACCTCAAACGGCTGCACACAAACAGCCAGCGCGGTTGTTCCGGAAGATGTCCAATTGCCGACAGCTGAAGCCGGCCAAACGGTCGGGCTCGACTGCGACACTCAAACGAACATACTGAACGGCAACGGATCCAGTGTTGGCGCGGCGTTCACGTATTTATGGTCCACAACCAATGGTCAAATAATTTCGGGGAACAGCACCTTGATGCCCGGCGTTGGCGACCCAGGCGCCTATACGCTGCTGGTCACAAACACGGTGAATGGTTGTACACAAACAGATATTGTGCTGGTAACGGAAGATGTTACGCCGCCGACATTCAGCATTGCCAGCCCGGCGGTGCTGACCTGTGCGGTGCTGGCAGTACCATTGAGTGCCACGGGTACAAACTTTGGAACGGCGCCGAATTTCAGCTGGAGCACTGCCAACGGCAACATTGTCAACGGAGGCAACACCTTGAACGCAACCGTGAATCAGCCGGGAAATTATACGCTGCAGGTGCAGAATACAGTGAATGGTTGCTCCAGCAGCGTTCCGGTTCTGGTAACGCAGAACATCGCCCCGCCTTCGATCCAGGTGCAGCCCCCGCCCTTGCTGACCTGCTCGGTGCTTCAATTTCCCTTGCAAAGCAACGCATCAGCCCAAACGACCATTGGCTGGAGCACCAGCAATGGCAATATCCTGTCAGGCGGCAGCAGCCTCAACCCAGTCGTCAACCAACCCGGATTGTACCAGGTGCTCGTTACTTCCGCGGTTAATGGTTGCAGCAGCAGTGCACAAGTGACGGTGCTGCGCGAAACGAATGTGCCGACCGGTGTGCAGTTTGACTTGACACAGCCGTTGTGCAACGGCACGCCCGGATTGTTGAACATCAGCCAGGTGAATGGCGGCATCGGGCCGTATGGCTATTCCATCGATGGCGGACAGCAATTCTTTACCTTCCAGGAGTTTGACGACCTGGCGCCGGGTAGCTATAGTCTGGTTGTTCAGGACATCAACGGATGTGAAATCACACAACCCATAACCGTCATCCCGCCGCTGCAGCCGATGGTAACCCTACCGCCGGCATTCAGCCTCCATCTCGGCGCCAACCAGCAATTGAAAGCCCTCATTCCCCCACCCTTTCCGGTCGGGTTAATTCAACAAGTGATTTGGGAACCCATGGACGGCCTGACCTTTGCCGGAAGCAGTATTTTGGATTTGCTGCATCCTGTGGCCGCGCCGCTCAGCACAACCGAATACACGGTGACGATCGTCACGGCCGAAGGCTGTTCAGCCACGGCGCGTAGCCTTATCAAGGTCGATCGAATCGTGGATATCTACGCACCCAATATTATCAGGCCGGAAGACTCAGACGGCGATAACGGCACATTTCAACTTTTTGCCCGCGATGAATCGGTGGCTACCATCCACAAGTTGCAAATATTCGACCGATGGGGCACGCTTGTTTTTGAAAACAAGGAGTTCAGTCCCAACGACTTGTCCAATGGTTGGGACGGCATGTACCGCGGCCAGATCGTTGAGCCTGCTGTGTTTGTCTGGTGGGCCGAAGTGGAATTGGTGGATGGGCGGCAGTTGTTGATGAAGGGGGATGTGACGGTGGTGCGGTAAAAAGGCGGCGTATTCAGAAAAGTGTGCTATGTCAATCACAAAAATCAGGCGAATCATAGTATATATGGTGCGCAAATGGTCATTTGTTCGTGCTGAATATACTAAATTGTCGTTATCAAAGGCAAAATATATTTCAACAAACAAGTGCAACACATTCGAAAACACCTTATTTTTCGCACTAAAGTTTCGATTCATTTAATGTTTACTAAACAAAATTTCACCATGCGCCTTGTTACGTTATCAATCCTATTCCTATTCCTGCTCAGCGGAATCCTCCACGGCCAGACAAACCCTTGGTCAGACATTGACGAGTTGAGTATTTCACCCGA
Organism: uncultured Saprospiraceae bacterium; assembly: GCA_964453475.1. Classification (GTDB taxonomy): domain Bacteria; phylum Bacteroidota; class Bacteroidia; order Chitinophagales; family Saprospiraceae; genus M3007. Next base: position 2,412 of record CAYVPM010000355.1, read on the forward strand.
ACGCCTGGAAAGAGTTATCATTCCCAGCCAATACCGGACACTACATCTGGATTTGAATCAAACTAAAGCCTTGTTGGCAACGGCTCCCCAGGAGGCCGAGTTTGTTGCCGGTGAGGCGGGAGTTTCCCTTGAATTTCCTTTGCCATACGGCGGGTTCTCTACTTTTGAAGTATGGGAGGCTCCGGTTATGCACCCTGACCTTGCTGCAAAATATCCAAACATCCATTCGTATGCCGGTCGGAACAGAACGGGCGATTACATTCGGTTTGACGTAACGCCTGCTGGCCTCCATGCCATGATACTGACCATCGAACGGAGCAAAACCATTTTCCTCGACCCTTATGCCCGCGGAAATATTGACAGCTATATTTGTTATGCCAAATCTGACTTCCCTCGCCCCGAGAACAAATACGTGGATTGCCTGGTGGAAGACCTCGCGCCCTGGGCTTCGGAAGAAAACCCGGCAGGTGACCGTGCGGGCAGCTGTGGCAACCTGCGCACCTATCGGTTGGCATTGGCGTGTACGGGTGAATACGCTAATTTCCATGGTTCGTTTGGCACAGACAAAGCGCCTGCCCTGGCAGCAATGGTCACTTCCATGACCCGTGTGAACGGCGTTTTTGAAATCGATGCAGGTTTGCGTATGATTATGGTAGCCAATAACGCCAATGTCGTTTATACCAACCCTTCTACGGATCCCTATACCAATAACAATGGCTCTACCATGCTGGGGCAAAACCAAACCACTTGCAACGCGCAAATTGGCTCTGCTAACTACGATATTGGCCACGTGTTCAGCACGGGCGGCGGCGGCGTCGCGTACCTGAGTTGTGTTTGCGGGAGCAGCAAGGCAGGAGGCGTCACAGGCAGCCCTTCCCCCGTCGGCGATCCCTTCGACATTGATTATGTAGCGCATGAAATGGGCCACCAATACGGCGCCCAACATACACAATACAACAATTGCAACCGAAGCAATTCCTCAGCGATGGAGCCCGGCAGCGCCTCCTCCATTATGGGATACGCCGGCATCTGTTCCCCCAATGTGCAATCCAACAGCGATTCCTATTTCCATGCACGGAGCATAGGCCAAATGGCCACCTTTATCAACGGCTCCGGAAATGCCTGTGCCACCCTGGTTCCGAACGGCAACAATGCGCCAACTTGCAATGCATTGGTAAACAAAACCATCCCGATATCTACGCCGTTTGTGCTGACTGCTGTTGGCGCTGATCCAAACGGTGATGCACTCACTTATTGTTGGGAACAAATGGATGCCTTTAAAAGCCCGGCACAGCCCATGCCGCCAACTTCTACCAACAAATCCGGACCCGTTTTTCGCACGTTCGACCCTTCCAGCGCTCCCAGCCGGTATTTTCCAAAATTTGCTGACGTGCTGAACAACACCAGCGGTACCTGGGAAAAGCTGCCTTCCATCAGCAGAGCCCTTAATTTCAGGGTGACGGTGCGCGACAACCATGCCAATGGCGGGTGTACGACCGAAAGAGACATGGTGGTAACGGTCACTGCAACTGCCGGCCCATTTGTTGTAACGCAGCCCAATACAGCCGTGACATGGCCGGGCAACAGCTCACAAACGGTTACCTGGAACGTAGCCGGCACCACGGGCAACGGCGTGAACTGTGCCAATGTGGACATTCTGCTGTCAACCGATGGCGGCGCCAGTTTTTCAACGTTGCTGGCCAACACAACCAACGACGGCTCACAAGCAGTTACGATTCCGAACATCGGCACAAGCCAGGCAAGGATAATGGTCCAGTCTGTAGGCAATGTTTTTTATGACGTTTCAAATGTAAATTTCACCATTTCAGCCACAGAACCGCTTCAGTTTGGAGGCGCTAACAACCGCTCGCATGCACCATTGGTCGTATTCCCGAATCCATCTGCAGACTTGATTCAGGTGCACGCGCCAGCCGACTGGCAAGACCAGCCATTGCTGCTGCGCATTTGGGATATGGAGGGACGCATTGTCAAACAAGACGCATCTTTTATATCTGGCAATACCGTAGAAATAATGTCGCTTGTAAAGGGGACCTACCAGGTAGAAGTAATGCATAAAGGGGAAAAACTGCTGCAATCGCTGATTCGGCAATAGTTGAAGGGGGGTGTTGGTTGTTTCTGCCGATCTTGGTGGTTCAGCTGCCGCCCCAACCTGTCTTCAAAGCCTGAACACTTGAGTTCGCCTAAACATGAGTCATCCCGAATTTTTTGCAGCCCCAGCGGGGCTAAATCTTGGTAAAACGGACGGACAATCGGGTTGG
>CAYVPM010000356.1:0-4689 GCA_964453475.1 uncultured Saprospiraceae bacterium
CGCCCACGGGCGGGATGTCGCCGCGCAACTCGAGCTCGAGGCCGGCGAGGGTGTCGGAGTTGCCGCGCACGGCATCGAAGGAGTTCACAGGGAGCCCCGTAATGCGGCACACGTCATTGAGCAGAGCCTGGCCTTCAAAAAGGTAGGTGTAGGCGTCTATTTTCCGGTAGCGGACATCACTGTCTTCATCGAATTCGTCGCGGATTTCGCCGATCACCTCTTCTAGTATGTCTTCCAGGGTGACGATTCCGGCCGAGCCGCCGTATTCATCAACCACGATGGCCATGTGCATCTTTTCCAGTTTGAACTCTCGCAACAACTCGCTGCAGCGTTTGCTTTCAGGAATCAGCAAGTGGTTGGTTCGGATGAGCGTTTGCCATTCAAAGGCGGCGGGCTTGTTGAGGTGCGACACCAGGTCTTTCACGTAGAGGATGCCTACTACGTTGTCCAGGTCGTCGTCGATGATGGGCATACGGGAAAACTCGTTTTTGCGCACCGTTTTCAGCAGTTCCGGGAAGGAGGTTTTGAAATCTACGGCAACCACTTTGGAGCGGGGCTGCATCACCTGTTTCACGGTGACGTCGCCGAACTGTACAATGCTTTTGAGCAGTTCCATCTCGCGTTTTTCACTGGCGCCCGCGGGTGTCGAATCGGGTTCGTTGGGCATCCCGGGAAAGGCACTTTCTAGTTCAGCCTTTTTTTCTTTGTAAATAAAGAGGCCGAAAAATATTTTCCAAAAGGCCATGAATAGCCCAAGCCTTTTCAGCAAAAAGGTGATGCGGCCACTTTTGCTTTTCAGGATATCTACTTTTTGCAGTCCCCAAAGCAAAAACGCGATGAACAACGTGATAAAGGCTGCCAATCCGCCCCAAACAAGCCATCCTGGAACCTGCCGGGCTTCGGAAAACTGGTACAGTGCCATTTTGAAATCGCTGTTTCCCAAAAGCAGTTGGATACTCCCAACGCCCAGCATCAAAGCCAAAAACACCCGTGCGAGCAGCAAGGCTGCCAGGCTGGAGCGCAATTCTTCGGCCATACGCACTGCCCGCCTGGCAGCAGGCTCCTCCTCACCGCGCATGGCCTCAAGGTCGTGTGCGGATAGCCGCACCAGTGCCTGTTCTGAAAGCGATACCAGTAAGAAAAGGAATAATCCGAGGAAGAACAGAAACATTGTAAAGGGAGCAAAAAAAGAAGCCGTCGCTATGGGAATTCAACCCCGTGCGACGGCTTCATCATGTTTTAGAACGGCAAGTCATCGCCTTCAGCCTGCGGCGGTGGCGTGTCGCCGCCCACGGGCATAGGCTCGGCACTGCGCGTGCTTGCGCCGTTGGAAGCCGAATCCGCAGTTGGGAAGCGGCTTTCACCAACGCCCTCGAGCTTTTCGAGCATGCGGTAGGTGTTGGCCACAATGTCGGTGATGTTGCGCTCATGGCCGTCTTTGTCGGTGTACTTGCGGTAGGAGATCTTGCCTTCGACATAGACCAATGTGCCTTTTTTGAGCTGGGTTGAGGCCCGTTCGGCCAGGTCGCGCCAAACGACCACGTTGTGCCATTCGGTCTGTTTTTGCCAGTTGCCGTCTTTGTCTTTGTAGTTCTCATTGGTGGCAAGCGAGAATCGGCCGACGGCCGTTCCGTTTTCCAGGTGGCGCACCTCAGGGTCTCCGCCCAGGTTGCCAATAAGGGTTACTTTGTTAATCATGGTAATGTAAAGTTTTGAAACGTGAAAAAATTGATGCGTGTGCTTCCCGGTTTTTAAAGAAAGCAATGTAAAGTTAAACATTTTTTTCCAAAAAACGCAACACCACACGCGGAAATGCAAATTTTTTTTTCACGTCGTTAAAAGCCTCTTTGAAACTGTTTTCGAACAGTTTATTGTCGAAAAAGCCCGGTTTCATTTCAAAAGGCAAATGTAATTCGAGAAATGCAGCCAACACCAATTGATGGGTGAGTATCTGCTTGAAATGTGGAGAACTTTTTCCGAAAACCACGCCTTCGGGCAGACCATCGGGGTAAAAACGCTGCACAACGGCTGCAGGCGCCATGGCTTCAGGGCTTTCCACTTCCAGCATGGGGAATTCATAAAGCCCACGCCAGATATCGCGGCCAGCCCTTTTCCACAAATAGGTATCGCTCCCCTGCTTTGCCACTACATACAGGAAGTACCGCGCTTTTTTTTCCATTTTTTTGGCCCGAACCGGAAATTCCACTACCCGGCCTTCGCGAAAGGCCCTGCAGGCCGGGCTCAAAGGACAGTTCCTGCAACCTGGCTGGGAGGGTGTGCAGCACAGCGCACCAAAATCCATTATGGCCTGGTTAAAAGCGCCTGGCTGCTGTTTGTCGAGCAGGCTGTCGGCCAAAGCAGCAAACTGTTTTTTCGCCGCAGGCAAATCTGTAGCTGTTTCAATGGCAAAAAAGCGCGACAAAACGCGGTAAACGTTGCCGTCCAGCACGGCATGGGGAAGGTTATAGGCAAAGGAGGCAACGGCCGCCGCCGTGTAGTCGCCCACACCCTTCAATGCCCGAATCCCTTCGTAAGTTTCGGGAAAAACGCCGCCCAAATCCTGGGCTATAAATTTGGCCGCCGCGTGCAGGTTGCGCGCGCGGGTGTAGTAGCCGAGCCCTTCCCAAAGTTTCAGCACCGCATCTTCCGGCGCTGCGGCGAGTGCCTGCACCGTCGGGTATGCCGACACAAACCTTTCGAAATAGGGCCAGCCTTGTTCTACCCTTGTCTGTTGCAATATTATTTCAGACAGCCAAACCTTGTATGGATCCTTTTCTCCTTTCCAGGGCATGGGTCGAGGGTTGGAAGCCGCCCAGGCAAACAGGGCATCGCGAAAGAATTGGGTTTGCATAAAAAGAGCTTGCAGCTTGCAGGGTTTGGGCGATCAGGTGGCGGCCTTGACGTGTTATAAATTTGACAGCAACCCGTGAAAAACCGGGAACTCAATAAGTATCCACAAGTGCCTTCAAATCTTTCAGGTACCGCAACTTTACCGGTTCCCGCAGTTTTTGGTTGGTACGGGTATGAAACTTGTGGGCGCTGAGGAAGCCCACCTGAAGGCGGTTCCAGGATTGTTCGTCTTGCAGGATTTGGTAAGCCTGGAGCTCCTGGAAGAGGGAATTGCCGATTTTAAAAAAATCCTGGCGGCCCAGGTAATCGAGGTCGGCGTCACAGAGGATTTCTTCCAGCAGGGTTTTGGGCGATTGCGGTATTTTGGTGGCCATGATCATCCCGCATATCGTTTCAATATCGCTTTTGTTGTATCCGAAACCGGGCAAAATATCCTGCACCATCAGACAGCCTTCTGCTTCGTGACCCGCGTGCTTGTTTTTTATGAAACCGGCATCGTGGAAAAGGGCCGCCGTTTTTACCAGCTGCAGGTCGCGGCCTTTGATCCCTTCGCTTTGGCAGATCTCCGCAGCCATTTTCAGCACATCCAGTGTGTGGTGGATACCGTGATACCCAAGCTGTTTCGACAGCTCGGCGCGGAGTTTGGAAAGGATAAATTGTTTCGCAGCGCGGTAATCCATGTTGCTTCTATCGGGCATCAATACGTAGGGTGAACGTTGATGCATAAGATTTGTTGGAAGTGCAGGCCAAAATTGCGGCTTTTCTCAAAATAAAAAGTGATATGGAAAAATAATTTCCCGTATACACCAATATTATGCCGCTTTTGTACAGAATCTGCTGTGGAGCCTGCTACTTTTTTCTATTTTTGCGTATTAAACCTATCCTCTTCGAAATTGGGGATAATTTTGAAAAAAAATCATTTCTTTTTAAAAACAACCTATTGATTATGAATTTAATGGACATCCTTCAAGGCCAAATTTCCGACGACATGCTCGGCCAACTCAGCGACCACATCGGTGCTGCCCCGGAACAAACGGCCCAAGCGACAAACGGCATTTTAGCCACTTTGGTCGGAGGTTTGGCAAACAATGCATCCAATGAAGGAGGCCTCTCTGCCCTCAGTGCCGCGCTCGACCGCGACCACGACGGCAGCATACTCGACGATGTGCTCGGCATGGTGGGCGGCATGATGCAAGGGGACAACAACCAGGCTTCTGGCGCGACCAATGGCATGGGTATACTCGGACATATCCTGGGCGACAAGCAGGAGACGGCGGCTGCGCAAATCGGCCAGTCATCTGGTCTGAGTGCCGGTCAGGTGTTGAAGCTGATGCCCATCCTCGCACCTATTGTGATGAGCGTGCTCGGCAAAACAAAAAAGACAGGCGGCCTCGACCTCGGTGGCCTCGCCGGCGTACTGATGGGCTCTGCCCAAAGCGCCCAGCAACAACCCGGCATGGGCGATTTGATCGGCTCGGTCTTGGGCCATGTGCTCGGCGGCAACCAGCCGCAAGCGCAGGCGCAACCGCAACGTGGCGGCGGGCTGCTCGGTGGGCTGCTCGGCGGGCTTTTTGGAAAAAAATAATTTTTTTCGTTTCTGTAATTGCAAGCGCCACTCCGGGTTTTCGGGGTGGCGCTTGTGTTTTTGTCAATGGGCGACTAATACCGCGGCCCAAAGTACCAAAGAACAAGCTGCAGAACTCTACCTTTACCCTTTCCTTGTCAAAACCGATCGGTCGTGGACCATTATCAAATTATCCCATCTTCAATTTATCACATTTCATCATTCTGCATGAAAAGAATTTTACTCCTTCACTTACTCTCGCTGTGCGCTGGCCT
>CAYVPM010000357.1:0-4686 GCA_964453475.1 uncultured Saprospiraceae bacterium
GGGCCATTTCACAACGCGAAATGGCCCTTTTTTAGGGTAATAGTCAAAACAAAGTGGTTGTGAAAATTGAGATCGCATAATCATTTGAAAATCAAATGTTTTTAATCACACAAATCACACAAATCACTTTAATCAGAGTACAAATTCCCCTATTTTTTCCAGGGCAGCTCCAACACTCGCTGCGCCGCAAGCTCTCCTATGCGCAAACCTTCGTCGCAGTCCATGCGCCAGTGAACGCCCAGTGGAATACGGGAAATAGCGTCTTCTACGCCTAAGTCCTTGAAAGAATTGTAGGTACGTGGTGTGCCGATAAACTCGGTGCGGCCTTCATGGCAAAAATCAGTGAAGGTGTAGGTTCCAGGGTGCGTTGGCGTAAATTCAAAAAACGAGGACAAGATTTTCGAACCTGCACCGCCAAACCCGGAGTGGCCTGAAGGATAGGCTGGAAATGCCGGGGTAAACCCTTGCGGGCCACCATAAGGGTGGTTCAAGATGGTCGACCAGTTTGCTGCTTGCGGGTATTTTTGCGCAATAACATCCCTGATATAGGTTACCGGGCGTTCAATATTGTACACATATTTTGCATGCCAGATTGCCACACCGTTGTCGCTGATGGCCATGCCCATTTTGGCATAAACCTCGGCACATTCAGCCAGGTCCAAATCCTCTGCGGCTACCACCTGATTGAGGATTGCGATCAAACGGGTTGGTGGGGAAAACGTGACGTTCAGCATGTCGTCGCTCCAAAACTCGGCGATCCATTTGCCTTCATAAGACCCTGGGCCGCCAGTCTTGATGTTGTTCACGGTGTTATACACTTCCATGCCCTGTGTCCAATAGAGCGAGTTTTCATTTTCGCTGTATGGGATCGGTGGGCGGGCCTCCATGTCCACATCGGACATGGCAAAGCGGCGCACTTTGCCCCAGTCTGGGAATACGGCTTTGTTATAATCAGGGAAAGTGGGCTTCCACTTGCCAGGGCCGGTTGGCGGGGTGTAACCTTGGGGCTGTGGGTTCAAAAAGGCATTGTGGCCAATATTATCTGCAGTTTCCCATTGATAAACCGCTGCTGCCACAGAACGCCCCAGTTGCTCGGAGCGCTCCAACAGATCGGCATCTGTCAAGGCGGCATATTTGTCGTGCAACTTGGTAAAGGTGCTGTTGATGAGCGCAAATTCTTGCGGGCGTGCATTTTCCATGTGGTAAAAAAAGCGCTCCATCAGATACTGATATGACGCGTTCACCACAGCGGGCCAGTAATAATTTTTGCTAGGGTCAATTTGAGGCAGGTTCAATCCCGGAAAGTTGGGTGCAAGGGACTTGTTCTCCGGAATGCCAGCAACAACACATTCGTAAGCGGAAAGTCCAAGGTAAGCCAAGGCACGGGGAGCGGGCCCTGGGCGGTAGCCTGGCGCGTAGCGCTCGATATTCATAAAGGCATCATTCCACTCCAGAAAAACCTCGCTGTTGTAATTGTGGGCATTTGAATCCGCTGATATGATATCAACTTTTACGTCTTTACAGGCAGGTACAAGGAATAGCCCACCCAAGACCAATAAGAATGGAAGGAGTCTGATGTGTTGAAAAATTTTCATGCTGAAGGGAAATTTGTTGAAATTATACGGATTTAATACTGAGCAAAAATCGTGCAAGTTTATTGTCACGAATCAGACCTGAATTTAAAAAAGGATTAGACAAACTTTTCACACGCAAATATCGGGCGAAATATGATACACAATATATGGTATTGGAATTTTATTTTGGATGCCCGGCCATTTTTTAGGCATTCTAATTAATTCTTAAGAACCTGAACGGCAGTGTTCGTATGTTTGCCAAATGACATTTGAACAAATTTCTTCAAAAAAGCGCCTGTTTTTTGTCCTCTACGTATGTGTGGCCAGCCTGGCGAGCAGTCAGAATGCCGATAGCCTGGAAACTATGGGGCTTCCTGAAATCAGCATTAAATTTGTACGGGAAAACATTGCCAAACTTCCCAAAACCGACAATGGATTCCTATGGTCGGGCAAAAAAAACGAAGTAGTCAATCTCCAGAACTTAGATGCTAATATCGCGGAAAAAAACCCGCGCCAGATATTTGCCACGGTGCCGGGTGTCTTTGTGTACGACATGGATGGCTCAGGTAACCAAACCAATATAAGCACCCGTGGCCTCGACCCGCACCGCGGCTGGGAGTTCAACATCCGCACCAATGGCGTACTGACCAATACGGACATGTATGGCTACCCGGCAAGCCATTTCAGCCTCCCCATGGAAGCAGTTGCCAGCATCGAACTGGTGCGCGGGACGGGCGCCCTGCAATACGGCGGGCAGTTTGGCGGTATGTTGAATTACAGGCTCCGGCAAGCCGACACCACCCGCGCCTTTAGTCTGGAAAGCATCAATGCTGCCGGGTCTTTCGGTTTGACAAGCACTTTCAACGCCATTGGGGGCAAGCTCAACAAAATCCGATATTATGCCTATTACAGCAGGCGCGTATCCGATGGATACCGTGAAAATGGCAAATCGGATTACAACGGCGAAGGCATCGTGCTGGATTACTTTGCCTCGCCGAAATTCTCTTTAAATGCCACGTTGTTGCGCTCTAAGTACGTCTATCAACTGCCAGGCCAGTTGACCGATGCCATGTTTTTGGAAAGCCCCCGGCAAGCCACGCGCAGCAGAAATTATTACAGTCCTGAAATATGGCTGCCCTCCATTACGGCAAACTGGAAAATTGCCCAGCAAACTTCCCTGCGCTGGACGGTTTCTGCCACCCTCGGCCAACGGGGAAGTGTCATGTTCGACCGCTTGGCGAACGTGCCCGATACCATCGTCAGCGGTGCCGGGACTTATAACCAGCGGCAAGTTGACATCGATAACTATCACAGCCGCAACACTGAGCTGAAATTGCTGCACCAGTACAGACTTTGGGGGCAAACAAATGTGTTGTCCGCAGGCATCCAATATTTCAACAACAACCTGCACAGACGGCAGCAAGGAAAAGGCAGCACCGGATCCGATTACGATTTGAACATCGACACTTCGGGCTGGGGCCGCGACATGCGCCTGAAAAGCAAAAACATTGCCTTTTCTCTCGAAAACAGATTCCAGATCAGCAAAAAGCTTTCGCTTAGCCCCGGCATCCGTTATGAATTGGGCGAATCCGTCCTTACTGCCAGAACGGCCTATTACAACCCCGCTTTTTGGCCCGACAAAATTACCCACAACTTCCCGCTGCTGGGCCTGAACGGGGAATTTGTCACCCGAACGGAGCAAAAGCTTTATGGTGGCTGGTCACAGGCTTACCGGCCGGTCATTTTCAAGGACATGGTTCCTGGCAGTTTGTATGAGCAATCAGACAAGGATTTAAAGGATGCCTACGGGTATAATATGGAACTTGGCTGGCGCGGTAAAACAAGCAGTTGGACCTGGGATGTGAGCGCCTTCTCCCTGCTGTACAACAACAGGCTGGGCAGCGTCGCCCGCTACAATGCCAGCATCGACACTTTTGTGCTCTACAGAACCAATATCGGGGATTCCCGGACCAATGGCCTGGAAATCTTCCTTGAATACAAATTCGACATCTCTGATTATTGGCATGTCAACGTATTCACGGCCACCGCATTTTTTGACGCAAAATACCTCGGCGATTCCCTGCGCGTAACCAGCACTGAAAACCGCAGCCTGAAAGGGAAAAAACTGGAGAGCGTACCGGTATGCATCAGCCGCAATGGCCTCAACATCCGGTACGATCAATGGAGCGCCTCGTTCTTATACAGTTATACGGGCAGCACTTTTTCCGACCCATTGAACACTGAATTGCCCTCGGCAAACGGCGCAGTCGGGAAAGTGCCCGGCTATGGGCTCCTGGACTTCAACACTACTTTCAGAATGAAAAATCTGACCTTCCGCTTGAGTCTGAGCAATATTCTGGACAAGCAGTATTTCACCAAAAGGCCAACTTTTTACCCGGGGCCAGGTATCTGGCCTTCGGATGGCAGGAGTATGGCTTTCTCGGTTGCTGTTAAAATTTAATGCTCGAGGGCAACCCGGTAGCTTGTTTGGAAATTATCCCACTCAAGCCGGTGCTAAACTGGACGAATGCGCTGCGTTTTCCCAGGCATAAAGGCCCTCAATGGACAGGTATCGCTCGCCCGTATCATAATTGAAGCCAAGCACGCGCGCGCCTGCCGGTATTTCCGCCAGTTTTTGTGCAATGGCAGCCAAAGTTGCCCCGGAGGAAATGCCGCCAAAGATGCCTTCCTCTAACGCCGCGCGTTTAGCGTATTCAAATGCCTCCTCTTTTTGCACCTGGATAACCCCGTCCAATAAATCGGTGTGTAGGTTTTGGGGGACAAAACCGGCGCCAATGCCCTGGATGGGGTGGGGGCCGGGCGCACCGCCAGAAATGACCGGGCTGAGTGCCGGCTCAACCGCAAAAACCTGCAGCTTGGGGAATGATTTTTTCAAGACCTCAGCCACTGCCGTGATGTGTCCCCCGGTACCAACCCCTGTGATCAGGTAGTCGATCCCTTCCGGGAAATCCTGCAAAATTTCCTGCGCCGTTGTGGCCCTGTGTACGGCAATATTCGCCTCGTTTTCAAACTGTTGCGGCATCCAGGAATTGGGTATTTCTTCTAAAAGCTGCTTGGCGCGTTCGATGGCGCCTTTCATGCCCTTTTCCCT
>CAYVPM010000358.1:0-4680 GCA_964453475.1 uncultured Saprospiraceae bacterium
ACTGTTTTATTTTGGCAAATACTTTCAGCCGTTTGCGCACAGTTTCTTCGGCTTTTTCGCGGATTGAGCAAGTGTTGACGAGGATGAGGTCGCTTTCTTCTATGTTGCGCGTAGGCGCATAGCCGATGTCGCCGAGGATACTGGCGACGATTTCGGAATCTGAGAAGTTCATCTGGCAGCCGTAGCTTTCGATGTAGAAATGCTTTAGCCCGGGCGTATTGCTCGTTATGCCGTGTTCTTTAAAAAACACGCTGCCTTGCTTGGCCTCATCTATGGTTTTTACCCCTTCAAGGGTTGGATTTGAATCGTAGAGCATCGTATACTATGATTCGCTTGATTTTTGTGATTGACAATGATTGATTTAGCTGATTTTGAATTGATTACAAGCATTGGGTTGCACAAAACCTATATAACAAATTGTAATCCGGCGCTTCTGCCGGGAATCAGAACGCAAAAGTACGGCTTCTTTTCTTAAAAAATGCCAGATTGTCACCCCGAAATGTACAAAATGTCAGCAGAGGTTACCAATCTTTTTTCAGTCGGGAGGGGCTGTTGGCGGGCGATAGCTCCCGGTATGCTTTGGCGTTTTTTTGTTCTTCGGGCAACACCGCTTTGGACAGCATCTGTCGCGCCATTTCAGGTGGAATGTTGGCGGGCGGCGTTTCTTTTCCCCGGGTTTTCGGTGCTTGGTCCACGTAATAGCGCTGCGGTTTTATGCTTGGTGGCGGAGGGGGCGGAGGGGGAGGAGGGGCTGGCGGCGGCGGCTCTTGTGCCAGGCGCTTGGCTATTTGCAGGTTTTTTTTGGCATCCCATTGGTTGGGAGTAAGGCGCAAGCTGCCCTGGTATGCTGTAATGGCTTCGGCGTATTTTTTTTGCAGGAGCAGCGCATTGCCGAGGTTGTACAAGGCATTTGCTTTTACAGCATCATTCGTGCTTTTGTTGGCAGCATCTCCATAATAATTCACCGCAGTCGCATAATCGTTTTGTTGCATGGCAGCGTTGCCGGCATTGTAGTTGCCGAGCGCGTTTCCTGCTCCCTGATAGGCGGTTTGCGCTTCAGCATAGTCCCCGCGGTCATAGCTGGCCTCGCCTCTCCGCAAAGCGCTATGCCCAGGTTGTGCACAAAGGCAATCCAAAAAAAGAAGGCCCACAAAGCACCAAATCGGTATTTTCCAAACATTGCCCATGCCAAATATTATCAAATTATCGCATTATCAAATTATCACAGGTTAAGGATTCTTCCACCACATCAGCTGCTCCCCAATTAAAAACAACAATGCCAGCAGCAAAATCCAAGGGAAATAATACACTTTTTCTGTCGAGGCGCTGGTTTCAACAGCGCCTTTTTGTAAACGGCCCACACCGTTTTTGATTGTTGTCAAAGCACGGCTTTCATCCTGCATATTCAGGAATTCCCCGCCGGCAGCTTTTGCCACCGATTGCAGCATGGAGGCATCCGCTGCACTGCGTACGGCTTGACCTTTGAAATCACGCTGCAAACTGCCCTTGCCAGCCGGGATCGTAGCGCCAGCTGGCGAGCCCACACCTACTGTATAGATCAAAATCCCGGCTGTCGCTGCTTCCCGTACCCGTTGCAAGGCTTTTTCTTCGTGATTTTCTCCGTCGCTGATTAGGATGATGGCGCGCCCGGTGGTTTTTTCCGTTTCCAGCATGCGTTTTCCCAGTTCCACGGCCGCTCCGATGTTGGTGCCTTGATTGGTGATAAATTCAGGCGTTGCGTTGCGCACAAACATCATCAGGGCTTCATAATCGGTGGAAAGCGGCATTTGGGGGAATGCCTCGCCTGCGAAAAACAGCAAGCCTATCCGTTCGCCTTCCAACGTGGGTACCAGTTTTTGGATAAATCCTTTAGCTTGCTCCAAGCGACTGGGTTTTGCATCCTCGGCTAACATGCTGTTTGAAATATCCAGGGCAATCAAAACATCTGCACTTTTTTGGGTTTTGCCCGGCACTTTCACTATTTCAACAGGCGATGCGATGGCCAGCACCACCAGGTTGATACCTGCCGCGAACAACAGGTTTTTTACCCAAAACCGACGGGTTGAAAAGCCGAGCAGCAACCTGGCTTCCAGTGCTGAAGAGCCCAGCAGCCGCAACGTGCGCTGCCGCCAGCGCCAGTAGGCCCAAAGCAAAAGGGCTTGCAAAGGCAAGGCCCAAAAGAGATTTAGCAAGGCTGGAAATTCGAATTGCATTCTTTACTGTTGACGGTTGACGGTTGACGGTTGACGGTGGACGGTTAGCACAGCTTTTGTTATTGCTTTTGGTGTTGAATTTCAGCACGCCTGGCAAAGTAAACCTATTTTTGCATTCGGGCTGGAAAAGAGGAGTTAAAGAATGATTCAACGCCGTGCAAACCGTCCACCGTCCACCGTCCACCGTCAACCGTCCACCGTCCACCGTCTACCGTCCACCGTCCACCGTCAACCGTAATTCTCCTCAATATAGGCCAGCAGCCGCTGCTTACGGCGGTCGATCTTTTGGGTCGTTTCCCGGAAGAACCAGTCCCGCAGCTTTTCCCCTTCAGCACTGAAACCGGGAGGATTTTCCCGTGATGCTTTTGAACCATTCTGCGGTATAGTCGCAGAGCCGGGCATCGGTGCTTTTCAGGAAATTAGGGGTACAATATGCCGAATAGACCATTCTGCCAGCATCTGAGCTGATGAAAGCGGTGATGTTGGTGTACAGCATTTCATTGTAAAACAGGTTGAAATCGCCGCGACCGAGCTCGGCTTTTTCACCGACGTTGAATTTTTTTCCGGCTGCCGCCATCGCCTTCAGGTGTGCCGCCCATTCTGCAAGTTTATCCATCAAAACAATGGCTTCATTGGGGTCGTGGAAACCGCCGGAATATACATGGTATTCAATTTGGGCCAGCGTGTTGTCCATGATCTGGGCCGACCACAGTTCGGTGCTGTTCAGCCGGATGTAATGGCCCAGCCATTCCTGGCTCAGGCGGATGATGGGCGGGGTGACCAGATCCAGCGAAAACTGGCGATTCCTCAGCGATTCCAGGTTCCAGGTCGTGCGACCCCAGATGTACAATTTGAAGGAGATAAGTTCCGGGAACAGGTTGTAGGTAAAAAGTGAAAGCTCTGCCGAGGCATAATACAGGTGGGGGTTGGGCATTTTGTGGATTTGTTCAAACTCCTTGATGTAACCTTCAATAAAATGTGAAAAATCGAGCACCTTTTTGGAAAATGCGCTGAAATTGCAGACCACATTATCGCTGCTGCCCGTGATAAGGGCGTCCAGCGAGATGCCAAACTTTTGGGCCAGCAGGCTCAACTCTTCCGGCGGCAGGAAGGTATCGCCGCGAAGCCGGCGGTAGACAGGGTCTTTGGCCAGGTTGAGCAGCTTGCACAAGTCTTCCACGGCATCAGCGCGGCGTGGGTATCGGTTCAGGATGATCTTGAAAAGGCGATCTTGTAAGGTTGGATTCAACATTGATTCAGCGGTTTTTGCGGATGCAAGATGCATGTTTTTCGCAAATTTTTGAATGTTGTTCCTGTTGTTCCCTGATTATTCGAATAAAGACTTTTGGTAATATGCGGGCTCGAAACATCAGCCATCTTTTAAATTATGGGAAAAAAGCTGATTTTGGCCAGGCTTGAATGGTTTTGGTTTGGAAGACTTGCAACATGCGTACCGCAGTAGGTCTTGAATAATAGTATCCGCACCCAAAAGAGGCTTTCCTGGCTTTCAACAGAACAGGCCAGCCCCTTCGGGGCGCGGATGTTAATAGGGCGTTGCCCAATATTGGTGATTACGCCCTTTCTAGGCTATTGAGGTGATGAAACGTTCAAAAAAGCTTGGTTATTCATTTTTTTATCGCGCAGCACTGTAATCAATGCTTGCTTCCACTATTGTACCCTGGCCGTAATTTTCGGGTTCAAAGTGATTTTTTCTGCCTGTGGCTTGCCCGATTCAAACTCAAGGTTGTAAGCCTTGAACCGGTTGCCTTTAAAGGTCACCACCAACGGCTCGCCGTTCTTTTGTACGCCACCTCTGGCCACCACTTCCCCATTCTCATCTTTTACCAGCAACTCGCTGCCTTCCAGGAATTTCTCGTCGAGGCGCACTTCAAAGATCACATCCGAAAAATCTGGCCGGTCGGGCGGGCAACTCAGGCAGGGAGGCCATGGCCAGGGTATGCGCCAGCGCAGGCGCTCCAGCCAGGGGACTTCGACGAACCTGCCGAAGCAGACCCAGGGCCGCAGTTCGCAATAGGTGCAGCGGTCGTCCATGACGTCCCGCATCCGGCGATGGCAGACGGCGCAGAAGGGCTGACTGGAGCTTTTCATTTGGCAGTTTTGTTGTGGGCGGTAAATGCCGGCGCCATAGTAGCCGCCGCCGGCCCAAACCCCGACGTTAGTGGCGCCGCTGGTGGTGGGGATGGGGGTGGCCGGGGCGATCAGATCGCCCCATTTGGTCGTTGCACGGTTGGTGTTGATGGTCAGGTTGACTTGTGATGGTTCGCCACCCGTGTACACCCTTCCAGCATCGCTGCCATCGCATACATAGCAGTCGTATTCATCTGCCAGTCCGCCTACCTTGTGTCCCAGTTCATGGGTTATGATTTGTGAAAAGTTCGGGGAGATGGAAGAAAAAACCAGCCCGCCGGCGCAACCGCCCCATTGGGTGTCGTTGACCAGCACAAAG
>CAYVPM010000359.1:0-4679 GCA_964453475.1 uncultured Saprospiraceae bacterium
TCCAACTGTTCACTTTGACCGGATTTTACTGTTCACTTTGGCCGGAATTATGCAAAAAGGAGGTATCACATGGCTTGGATTCGCAAGCCCCAGGAAAACCCAGGCAAATACTTCTTCTCCGGCCAATTCTACATCACCAAAGGAGTTAGTGAAAGTCTCTCCCTCGAAGAGATTACTGCTATCTGTCTCGACCTGAAAAGCTTCGTGAAGGAACAAGACGGAATTGACTACCTGCAAGTGTACGAATGTCCCGATGGAAGAAAAGTTTGGTTCATTGACCAACTGGATGCTGACATGATTGCTTCAGGCGACTTTAATCCTGAAGACAATCACTGCACCCTTCTTTTGCCTGAAGAGTATTGATTTTTTGACTGCCGGAGAAAGCCCGTGCAGTCATTTTTGTAAAGTACGGTGCAAATTGCCTTGAACTGCTACCGCCTTTCTGTAACCTCCTATCAACTTGTGAAATTCAAACCCCGATGACCATTCGACATTTCCTCTTCATCCCTACGCTTTGAGTCCTTGCACTGGTGGGCAAGCAACTTTATGAGGTTTGGAAGATACAGCAAAGAAGAAAAATGAGTGACCTATCCAAACTTCATTGGCGTGATTTTGAATGGTACGTTGCAAAAAGGTTGAAGGAAAAGGGTCGAACGAATATCAAAGTCGGCAAAGGAACTTCAGATAATGGGCGGGACATAAAAGCAGACTTTGACTGAACGACTCATTTGATTCAGTGCAAATGTTACAAAACCCAGTCTTCTATTGGGGTAAAAACTGTCAGAGAGTTGTTTGGTGTTCTAATGGCTACCGAGCAGCACGGCGTAGCTGTGATTTGCGCAACCTGCAACTTTACAAAACCTGCCAAAGATTTTGCCAGAAAAAATGGAATTCAACTCCGGTGACATGAAAACCTGTTGCAAAAAATCCATTAGCATTTTGCATGGTACGATTCAAAAGGGGATAGTAGCAGTACCCATCAGGTTTTTGTTTAAAAAGTTTTGTTTTGGTAGTACCAATCAAACAACTGTTCTTTTAAATGAAAGTAGATATTTGCTTGCATCAACTCAATAGCTCAAATTCCAGGTTTAAATTCGCTCAAAAGGTGAAGGTCAAGTGCAATCCGAGGGTCGAATAAAGCCACTTCAAGGACTTGATGAAAGAGATAAGGAGTTCGATAATCCGCTATCTCAGCTATCAAATCTGCGGTTTCATCGTCATCTGATTCCATTCATTCACCCTCATCAAAAATCTTCTTGAACTCGTTCAAAGCGTTGATAACAATCCAATCCAACCTTTGCGGTAAATCAAACATGATGTAGTGGTCAAAAAATAAAACGAAAAACACGTACCAATGGGTACGCTACTAACCGAGAACAAAGATAACTACATTTGCAAATTAAATACTTGTCTCAATACCTCACAAAATCAAAATAAGATACTTTTTTATCAAACAAGTTTCAATATGGATGCCGATTCAAGATTAATCATTCTTTATAGTGAAGCGATAACCTTCCTGGAAAGCAAAGTTGATAAGTCTGTTTTACAAAAACATTTGACCTACTATGAAACAAACACACCTGATTCAATGAGTGAGGTTTTTAGGCAAATGGTGAATTCCTTGAAAAACAAACAAGGGTATGTCAATTTTATTGCCGATACCGAGGACATGAGGGTGATTCTTGAGGGCTTTGATAATCACTTAATTTTAAAAAAGTTTGGGTTAGATTGGGAGAAGTTGTTCTGCGAATTTCAAAATAAATTCGCCACAAGGTATAAAATGGATATAACTAACAAAAGAAATGCGTGGGTTATGTACTGTAAAGGAGTGCTATCATGCGCTAATTTTCTCTCGAATTTCCAAAACATTGAAGCCTTCAAAGATTTTATAACATCCTTTTCAAAAAACGAATTTACAATTGCATCCCTTCCAATGCTATTGGAAAAGGAAATATATGGATACGGATTTCCTTTAGCCTGTGACTTCTTAAAAGAAATTGGTTTCGTACAATACAGCAAACCAGATGTACACCTAAAAGATATTTTTGAAGAATTACATGTTGTACGCTCAAGAAGTGACTATGAAGTATTTAAAACAGTTGCCAAAATTTCACTTCTTACAAAGACTAATCCAGTAGTAGTTGATAAGGTATTCTGGTTAATAGGTTCAGGGAAATTTCATCTTAGTAATATTAAAATAGGGAGCCAAAAAATGCTCTTTATTGGTTATTTCAAATCTAAATATGTAATTTAATTTTGCTCTAAGCCACTGAATAACTCTTGTTTAGTTTTAACAAGTTTTGTTCGTGCTTTGGAAAATTATTTCCTAACCTTTCCTTCGTTGCCTGAAAATAGGTGTCCTCTAACTCGAACCCAATAAATTTTCTATCTAAGGCTAATGCAGCCGCTGAAGTACTTCCTACTCCCATAAATGGGTCAAATACAACATCCCCAACATTACTGGCAATACCAATCAAATGTTTTAATAATTTTAGAGGCTTTTGCGTTGGGTGTAGAGTTTTTCAATCTGGTCATTTTATCCTTTCATGTCACATACAAATACCGCTTTCAAAATGATTGTGCATTTGAGATTGGTCAATAAAATTCCATTTATGACCCTTGTTCCACATAGCCATTATAAGTTCACAACTATTTAAGAAGCCTTTCTTAAAGAAATTAGGTGTTGGGTTGGTTTTGTGCCAAACCATAAACTGGAAAGTATCAAATATCGGGTCAAAACTCTCATGCCACTTACCAACCAAGTTGTAGCTTGTAAATGTAAAGATATTGCCATCTGGTTTTAGGATTCTCAAAAATTCATCGGTTAACCTTCCTGGGTCAAATTCAACAGTATCCCACTTTGCAAGATCATTATTAATGTCCTCTCTCCATGAAATTTTGATATTCCCAGTTGAATACATTCACAGATTATAGGGAGGGTCTGTTAGGATCAAATCCACACTTTTGTCAGGTATTTTTTTGATAAGTTCAAAAGCATCTCATTTGAACAAGTTACATTGTTGTGTTATCATAGGTAAGTTCATTTTATAGAATCTAAAGCGTTGATTATGAAGTGGGCATTTTTTTCATATTCATCAATAACTATTTCATAACCTGATTGCATCTTACAGATAAAATTCCAAAAGTCACGTCCAATTAACAATTCCTCATCTGAAAAAAACTGTTTTACCCTTTGCTGATTTCGCCCTTTGCCTTCACCGTACCTGTTATAGGCAGTTCCAAAGAAAATCTGGACTTTAGTAGAACGGTCTAATGTGTTGCAAAGAATGGCATACTGTTCCAATAATGCTTCTTTCTCACTTCTGGCTTTTTTATTATCCAAGTCCCCCCCAATTTTTAGCTCAATAAGGTATCTCCCGTTATTTTCAAGGTCTGTCAAAAAATAATCACTTTCATGTCTCTTAACTTCAGTTGTTCAATATCCATCAATATCTCTTAGCATATCCGCATAATCTGCAACCTTAGGTGGCCTGACTTCATATCTTTTGTATTTTTCAAGTAGTGTGGCAATAAAATTGGTTTGACCTGGGTACAAGGGTCATTCCACCCTTCTCTCGACTTGATACGAAAGTCCTGAAATGTTAATAGCCATTGACTCTAACATATTTCAAAGTGAGCTATCTAATGACCTAACAAGTGAAGTATAGTATTGAATTTCTGGTCAAAGCTTTGCGATAAATACGTTGTGGATTTTCATGTTAATTGTCCCATCCGGGTTGTCGAATTCAGAAATATGCCTGTCGTTGAAACCTTGAGCAAAAGACTGAACACTGGCTTTGACAATTGCCCTAATGGAGGTTTCTTTGGTAATATTCATTTACAGATGTTAATAAAATGAATCTCGATATAATAATCTAATTGTTATTATCAAGGCAACCTATATCTTTTTCCTCTTCGATGGCGTTTTTGTCAATTCATATAATTTCTCCCATTCAGCTATTTCTCGTTCAATAATCCTCCAATGATTTCGGATTTGTTTCTTTAGCATTGGTTCATTCATAACCTTGCTGGCTGTATTAATATACGATATATAGTTTCCCCAGAATACTTTTCCATCAATCCTTTTTTTCTTTGAACCAAGATGCGATTTTGATTTGTAAATTCTTTGCCGATAAATCCAGCTATCCCTTGGATTAGACTCTGTAAATTCATTATGCAACTTCGCATAATAGGCATATTTTGCTCTTCTCCGTATCATCCTTTTAAGCTTACGGTAGTACTGCGATAGACTCTTTTGACGAACACGTGTGTTCTGTCCATCAAAATCAAAACCTAAGTAACTTAAAGGTCGTCCTATCTTTTCAATTCCATTTTCCATTGTACAGCATAACCAGTTTTCAATATGGTTACTTCGCTTGAAAAAGACTTCTTGTGTTTTTTCATTTTGAATTACTAAATTCAAATCATCCTTTACATGCGTAACTAAATAATTCTTTATAGATTCTACTTCAGTTGGTGAACAAACAAACAATAGGTCATCGGAATATCTCCGATACAAACCTCCTAACTTTTCAGCCCAAGCAGAAAGTGTTTTATCAAGATCAAGTAAGTATAAATTTGAAAGGACAGCACTTATAGGTGAACCTTGTGGTATCCCGTAATCCCCAGGGGTAGTAGGTCACCGCGTAGAACTTCAAGTCAGGGGCGTAGCTGTGCGC
>CAYVPM010000360.1:0-4674 GCA_964453475.1 uncultured Saprospiraceae bacterium
TACGAAAAACGAACCGTTTTTAATTTCGTTCGAGCGCTTAGACCTTCCAGGTTTTCAAAACCTGGAAGGTCTTGGCCAAGAAAATTGAAATAAAGTTTGGCGACATTTTCAATGCTGACCCTTTTGACACAACCCCGTAACCCCAGCCTATTTCATTGCAGCGAATGAGGAAAGTCAGCGCTGGTACAGCTCGCCTGCCATCCCGCCCCGTAGGTGCCTTCTAATCACTCCAACTTCCTGATCTTAATGTTTTTATACCACACCGGATCCCCGTGATCCTGCAGCGCAATTTTCCCTTTGGTAAACAGGCCGAAATCCGGCGCGGGCTGTTTCGGGAATTTGCTGCCGGCAATCAGTTCCAGCCACTTTTTACTAGGCTTGCCGTTTTCGAACATCTGAAGTTCCACCAGTTTGCGGTGGTTGAGCCAGTGTTCTACTTTTCCTTTTTTGAACACCAGCTTGGCGTGGTTCCATTCGCCGGCGGGCTTCACGGTCACGTATTTTGCTTCAACCAGGTCGTAAAGGTCGCCTGCACGGTGTTTGGGAAACTTGGCATCAGGGTGGCAGGCATTGTCGAGCACCTGCATTTCGGGGCCGGTTTTCCAAACATAGTCGTACTTGGCGGGGTCTTCCTGGATATGGTAAATGATGCCGGAATTGCCGCAAGCACCGATTTTCCAATCCAGCGTCAGCTCAAAATCGCCGTATTCCGCCTCGCTGACGATGTCGCCGCCGTCGGAAGTTTGCCAGCCGCCGGCAGGGTTAGGCTTGGCGTCGAGGTGGATGGAATTGTCGGACACGATCCAGGATTTTCCGATGCTGGTTTTGCCGTAGTTGTGCCAGCCTGCCATGCTCTGGCCGTCGAATAGCAATTGCCAGCCAGCGCGTTTTTCCTGCTCGGTCAGGGTGTTGTCGATGGGTTCGCTGCGTGTTGGCGGCGTGCCTGCCACCCCATTGTCGTTGGCTGGGATGGCATTGAGGTTGTACCAGCCCTCGGTGGTCCAAATCTCGTGGTCGAGCTCGGACAGGGGCAGGTTGCGGAGTTTGATATGCACCACGTGCTGCGGTTTCAGCCCCGGGATTTCCAGGAACACTTTTTTGCGGTCGGCGGAAACGCTTGCTGATTTCACGTTCATGGTTTCCAGGTCCATTTTCGGGCCGCCGTATTCACTTGTCGGCTTGTACCACCATTGCTCCACGAGGTAGGAATAGGCGTCCCAGCCGTCGCCTTCACGCAGCGGCTCGGTGAACTCGATCTCCATGCCGTTGGTTTTGGCGCGGACGGCCAGCATTTCAAACACCGAATTGCCGTTGTATTTCATGCGCTGGAGGCCGTACCACAGTTTTCCCTGCTGGCTCCAGTTGCCGGGGTTGCCGATCATGCCGATGTACAGGGCGCCGTCGGGACCCCAGGCGAGCCGGTGGGTGGCGCCTTCAAAGCCCTGGGAGAAGCGGAACACGCAGCCCTGGTAGTCGCCGTTGACTTTTTCCATAAATACCCGCTGCAATCCACCGTAGCACACGTCGCCGGCGATGAGCTGGTTTTTGTAGGGGCCGTCGTTCAGCACGATGGGCTGGGTGGGCGAGTTGCCGATTTCATCCTGCGGGTACCAGACAATGGGCTGGGTGATGGGCAGTTGCGCCACTGTCGCGCTATCCACTGAAAAAGAGCCGTAAAATGCGCCTTGTTTCACATGCACCAATTTGGAGGAAGGCAGCCAGTCGCCCTGGTTGTCGGTGATGAACACCTCGCCATCCGGGCCGACACCCACGCCGTCGGGCGTGCGCAGGCCGCGCGCGACAAACTCCACGCTGCCATCTTTTTCGCTGATGCGTATGGCTTTGCCGCGATCCAGCACCTGCGGGCGGGTACTGGCGCCGCCCGGGTTGATGGCCGTGGCCAGTGCTGCGTAAAAATAGCCATCCTTGTAGGCCAGGCCGAAGGCAAATTCATGGAAATTAGCCGACGCCCTCCAGCCTTTGGCGAAGCATTGGTACTCGTCTATCTGGTCGTCGCCGTTGGTGTCGACCAGCTTGGTAAGTTCTTGTTTTTGCAGGACATAGATAACGCCATTGATAACTTTCAAGCCCAAGGGTTCTGCCAGTCCCTGGGCGATGCGCTTGACACTGATTTTTTTCGGATCGCCTGTTTCAACATTGTCGAGCAAGTACACGGCCCCGGAAGCATCCCAGGTAGAGACTACCAGGCGGCCATCGGGCAGGAAATCCATGCCGGCTACTTTGGGCAAAAAGCCTTCAGGCCGTGCTTGACTGAGGTCGTAAGCCGGGTGCACTTCGCTCAGGGAGGCTCCGTCGCCGGGGATCGCGTTCGCGGTTTTCGACAAGGCTGAAAGACCGCCGCTGTCGTCCGATTTTCGGTGAAAAAAGTTGCTTTCCGGAATCATCGTAAACCCTGCGCTGCCAAAACGCGCCCATTTCAACTCGATGCCACAGCCGCCGCCGCCCTGGAAATATTCCACGCGGATGGGGTGGTAACCTGCGCGGAGTGCGATTTCAGCTTCCTTTGGCGCCATGCCGTGCGGGCCGTCGTTGTCGATCCAGAGCTGGTTGTCGATCCAGAGTTTGCTGCCGTCGTCGCTGCTGATCTGGAACACGATGTTGTCGTCTTTTTCCAGGAAAAGATAGCCCGAAGCGTGCAGGCCAAAGTTGTTTTTGTATTCGGCAAAATCCTGGGCGCTGGCTTCTATCTTGCTGGCAATGGCGGTGATTGTGGGTGTTGATTCGCCGGGCAGGTCGCTCAGTTTGGCGAGGTCTTTCGAAGAAGCCCAAAATTTGACCAGCAAGCCGGGCATCAGGTCGCGGTCGGCCACGGCATTGTCGGCTTTGAGCCATTTGTCTTGCGGGATTTCCGCCAGGTTTTTGGCTGCACCGCCTCCTTCGCCGTCGTCTTCCCCTTCGTCGAGGGAAAGCACGTAGGCGATCATGGCTTTGGCATCTTCGGGCATCAGGTCGGGGTGGGCGCTCATAGCGGCAACGCCCCAAACACCGGCTCCCCCTTTGATCACTTTTTGGATGAGCATTTCCTGGTTTTCGGGCGTGTTTTTATAGCGTTCGGCGATCTGTGTATAGCTCGGCCCTACGGTTTTTGCGGTCGGGTTGTGGCAGGTGCGGCAATCACTTTTGGCCATGAGTTTTTCGCCCGGACTGATGGCTTTGCTGCCCGATTCGCCCGCTTCTTCTGCGGCACGCTCCTCGTCGAATGGATTGTTGATGAGGGGTTGGTTGACAAACATGGCCGTAAAGCCGGTGCTGCCCTTGGGATTCAGGGTGAGGCTGCCATCGATGGTGATGGCGGCGAGCCCCGCTGCGTTTTCCAGGGGTTTTGAATCGGTGGCTTTCCAGGCGCCATTTGTCTGCACGTTGTTTGCTGCGGCAATAGAAGCCACATTCGACTTTAATTCGATGACGGCTCCGGCGGGCGCATTTTCAACCGTGAAGGTGCGTTCAAAACCGGGCTGGCGGTCGCGTTCGGTGTATTCGGGCCGCTCGTTGATGCGAATCCGCTGGCCGTTTTCCAGCACCAGGTCGTACATGATTTCGGCCTGGCCGTTTTTGGTATAGCGGTGCCCCTTGTAATCGGTGCGCGGCTGTTCCGTTTTGCCGCCGATGCTTACCGACCAGGGCTGTTGGTACTTGTTTTCAAACCAGGCGCGGCCGACGCTCATTGGCTGGGGGCCGTGGCGCATGTTGTAAACCGCACCGCTAAAATCCGTACTGCCCGACCAAGCTTTGTACAGTGCGCAGGAGTCGGTGGAATAGGACACCCAGAGTTTGTCGCTGAGGGCAAAGGTGATCATGCGCGGCTGTTTGTCCAGCACGGAGCGGAATACCCATGGGTCGTTTGGGCGCTCGCTGTACTGGCTGCTTTTTGATTTTGAAGCGAAATACCAGATGCCGAGCAGGGCAAGGATGAGGGCAAGGAAGAGGGTGCGAGACTTCATATTAATTTGATAATGTGATAATTTGACAATGTGATAATGGGCGACAGGTGGCGCTGCGGTAGAGTTTTGGGTGCGGATTTTTCGCGCAGATTTTGCGCAGATTTGGTTGCACAGATTTCACACAGAAAAACCTGCGCGCAATTTCTACACCTGGCAGGCGCTACCGGGTTCAATAATATGGTTGTGGTGGAAAGGCAGGGCTAAGGTACTATTTCTGTCGGTACAGCAAAAAAACAGCGGGCAACTTCTGCAAGGGCTCCAGTTTTAATTTTTTCCAGGCACTTACCGGCAGCGATTTTATGAATTCCTCCGAGCCCGTGATGTCCTGGGCCAGGCCAAACACCGTATCGGCTTGCAGGGTATCGAGGGCGACTTCCAGCACCATTTGGGCGCGGTACGGGGTTTCGATGAAGAGCTGGGTTTGATGGTGTTGCCGGGCCAGGTTTTCGAGGCGGCGCAGTTCTTTGGCCAGCTCGGGGCGTTTAGGGGGCAGGTAGCCGTGAAAAGTAAAAGATTGGCCGTTCATGCCGGAAGCCATCAGGGCCAGCAGCAGGGAAGACGGGCCCACCAGCGGCACTACTTTCAGGCCTTGCTGATGCGCCAGCGCCACGATGGAAGCGCCGGGGTCGGCTACGCCGGGGCATCCGGCTTCCGATAGCAAACCGATATCTTTACCTGCCGCCACCGCTTCCCGAAAGGTGTTTGCGGCATC
>CAYVPM010000361.1:0-4669 GCA_964453475.1 uncultured Saprospiraceae bacterium
GGCACTGCCCCTGGTTGGAGTCAAACGCCGGCAACCGTACCCCCCAAAGACGGGAAAGTAACCTGGCAATCTTTAAACCCGGTCCCGGCCGGGCCGCTGAACCTCGGCACGGTTTGCATCCAGGTGGACAAACCTGTCTGGATGAAATATACCTGGCTGGATCGCCTCGGCAAGGTAATTTGCCAGGACTCTATTTTGATGAACAATTGTATTTATGAAAATCAGTCGGCTTGTATCAAGCAACTGATTCAAAACAGCGAGTTCTCACCCAATGGAAACCTGCCCCCGGCGTTTTGGGGAATTGGCTTCGGCGCCCCGAAATTTTTAAATACAGCCGGAGAGGGCTGTTTCGACCCGGGTTATGCAGAACTATCCGGCAACCAGGTGACGGGTGATGCCGTGGTTCAAAATTTCCCTGTTGCCAACAAAATTATCAAGGGCAAAAAGTATGTGCTGCAGGTAGCCGTAAAGTTCAAACAGCCGCCTAATGGCCCAAATTACTGCCGGATCAGGGCTTTGGCATGGAACACAACGATGGGCTTTGCCGGTTCGCACCCGAAGCCGGGCTCTGATGTGGCCATCATTGGCAGAAGCGGGAGGATCAAGGCTTGCGGAACCTGGTCTATTGTAGAATTTCCGGTATGGATCGCCAACAAGGATTTCCGGAACATAGCCCTGAGCGCTTTTACGGATGACAACAACATTTCTAAAATCCTGATTGACAATGTTTCCCTTTGTGAAGTGGCCAACGGAGTCGATTGCGATCAACTGGAACTGGCGTTGGACGCTTCGGGAAAACCAATAGCGCCGAGCGACTTTATCGGCATACCGCCCGGGTTAAATTGCCCGGTGGAGCCAGAACCGGAGGATTCCTACAACAATGGCTCATTGTTCGACCTCTATAACGGCCTGTACGGCTACGACGGCACCACCAACTGGTACGCCCAAGCGAAAGAACAGTGTTTTTCCCTGGGAGGAACCATCCCGAAAGAAGTCGACCAATACAATTGTGACGACAGCCTGAAAGTCCTTGGCATCAAAATTACCTGCGACGAATTGCAAAAAAGACTGGACAATCCGGACCTGAGCAGGTTGCCCATGATCCGGCCACCCCGGCTTCCGGCAATCCCGACTCCCAAGAACGGAGCTTGCCCCAACGCTTCCCTGCCCAATGCCGTTGAAATGGCTTTCAAAGGCCGGGATATCATTTTCATCCATGGCCTGCAGCTCGACCACCTGTGCGATCGGGCCAACGGGGTGGCAGGGGCGAAGGCGAATTGGCCCGACCAACCGCAGGAGTTTTACACGGGTTATTACAATTCCGTTGCACTGGCCAATTTTATGCCCCATATTCTCCAGTATTTGCCCAACAAGGGCAATATGAACCGGTATTTGGTGGTAAGTTACAATTGCTCCCAAAGCGCGGAAATTGCCGCCCATTGTGTGCTTACCCAAATCCAGGAAGCGATGGACAATGGTAAAGGTGTGGTGATGCAATCTGCGACCGACCCCAGAGGCGTTTCCTGTTTTGGCCGGGAATACATTTTTATTTCGCATTCCACGGGCGCTTTGGTGGCCGATATCGCCCTGGCCATCGCCAATATGACCAAGACCAACACAACGATGAAAAGCACCTGGGGCGATATCGGGCTGCTTTCCGACCGCTGCAAGGGCAGGGTCTCATTCCGGGGCGCCTTTGGGGGAAGTAACCTGGCGACGCTCTTTGTTGACCTTCAAATTGACCCGGAATTGTCCGCGCTTGCTTCCCGCATCCTCACCAAAAACATCTGCAAAACGAATCTGTCCCTCGGCGTGCACCAAAATATGGTATTGAACAGCATACTGGTGGACCTGGTACCCAAGGTGACAAAGTCAAAGTGGTCTATCTACCTGCAGGCTGTGCCTGTGCCCGTTGTCGAAGTGTCGGGCGGGCACCCTTCGGATATTACCCCGCCATTTCTCAAAAAAATCATGCACCCGGGTTTTGACGACGGTGTGTTGACGGTGGATTGCAGCGGCGGCAATTCGGCCTTTATTGCCAGGAATCAGCCATCACGCTACCGGGCGAGCAAAAGTTTGAGGGTATATGACATGGGGCAATCTTTGCACCGTGCCAGGTTTTATTTCCGCGATCAAGAGATATCACGCTCTTCAAGAGAATTTGCCACAGGGGTAACGCCCTATCTATCCCCGACCGGCATGGTGCAGCCCGTTGATCACACTTTGGTGTTGCCAAGCCGGTACGCCAATCATTATTCCTTCCTCCAATCATCCTCAGAGCATTGGCTCGAAGACATCTACAGCTCCGGGAAGTACGAGCCGACCAAGCGGGACGGTTCTGACAATTGGGAGGAACAACTGGTGGTGGAGAACAACGCCCTTTTCAGCAACGGGGTCATCAGCCCAGGGATAGTCGGTGAAATGCACGAAACTGTCAAGGAAAAGGTGATCTGGTACCCGGTACTGCGCATCAAATTTGTAAAAGGGATTCCGAGGCCCATCATCGTTTGGAAAAAATACTATATCTGGAAAAGGACATACCACATGATGCGGGAGCCGAATTGGTATGACTATGATTATGCCTACAAGTATTTGTTCAAGAACTAAGGGCTGAGCATAAGAAAACGCCCTCACCAAATTTCCAGGTCATGCAATGGTTCACCACTAGTGATCTGGTGGTTGCTAACCGTTACTTGGTGCCACTTATTAAAAAGTTTCTCACAACGACACGACGACACAACGACACGACAAAATTGAATAGCTCTAGGTCTTCCAGCAGGTTTAGGCCATGAATAACGTCTCGTTGTTTCGTCGTGTCGTTGTGAGAAACTTTTTAATACCTTTTCGGGTAAATTTGCTGAATCAAATCAAACAGCCTGCAAAGGCGCATCATGATTTTTCCCCTAAACACTTTTTGCAAATTTTCTTTCCTATAGCCACATGAGAAACACCATCACCTTTTTCTTTCCTCAAAACAAACCAGGCTTCAACACCTGCATCCTTTTGCAATTGACCTTTGCCAATTTGCCCCTTGCCCCTTGCAAACTTGCTCTTTTCCCCCTCCTCTTCGTCACCCTTGCCCTTCCCGGCTGGTCGCAATGCCCCACAGGCAAGGTAGAGTTCTACACCCAATACGATGTTGATAATTTCAAAGTCTTTTACCCCGGCTGCACGGTCATTGAAGGAGATTTGTGGATCGATAGCAAACCGAATATTCTAAACCTCGATAGCTTGCACGAAATTAAAACCGTGCGTGGCGATTTGCGCATCGCGTACAACGATTCCCTCCAAAACCTGGACGGCTTGCGCAACCTGGATTCGCTGGGCGGTTACCTGGCTGTTTTTGGAAACCCGGAATTAGTCAGCATCGCCGGCTTGAGCAAACTGACGAAAGTCCCCGGCGAATTCAACCTCGGCGAATGCCCGAATTTGTCAAGCCTCGCAGGGCTGGAGAACCTAACCGAGGTCGAGGGCCCTTTTTATTTGGAACTTTCTTCAATGACATCCGATTTGTCGGCCTTGTCGAACCTTCAACGGCTTGCTAGCCTGTACGTTACGGGTACACCGGGTCTGGACGACTTTTCCGTTTTTTCAAGCTTGTCGAAGCTTGAAAACTTGTCCATCTATACCAATTCCGCGCTTGTCAGCCTGAATGGCTTGCAAGGCATAGACACCCTTGGCGGCGTAACCATCACCAATGCGTCCAGCCTGGTCAGTCTCAAGGGTTTGGAAAATATCAGGCATCTCGGCGGTTTGACTATTACGCAATGTGATAATCTTCCGGCGCTTGATTCTTTGAAACAAATGAATTCATGCGGGCCAATCCACTTGAATCAAAATGCGGCTTTGTCGAATTTAGCTGGATTGAGTGGGCTGAAATCTGTCGCCGCACTTGAATTGTACAATATGCCTTCTCTATCCACACTCAGCGGGCTGGACAATCTCGAAAACATTGGCGGCCTGGTTGGCATTCAAAATCTTCCTGTTTTGAACAGCATATCCGCTTTTCAAAAAATTAGGCGGGTGCATGAATCGTTTGGTTTATTCGACCTTCCCTCTCTGGCCAGCCTCGATGGTCTGCATAACCTCGATACGGTGAACCATGATTTACGGCTGTACAACATGCCCCAGGTGCTCGACCTGAACCCGCTTTCAAAATTGAAAAAAGTGGGCAACAACCTGGAGATCATCGGCTTTTCGGCGCTCTCGGACATTTCCGGCCTCGAAGGATTGCAGGAGGTAGGCACTATTTATTTAAGCGGCAACTCCTCCCTTTCAAATTGTGCCGTGACCGGGGTTTGCAAAAAATTTAAAACGCGCCCCGACCAGGTGCTTCTAAGTGCCAACGCCCCGGGCTGCAACGATGCCTCCGAATTGGCGGCGCAATGCACAACGTTTCCCGTTATGGCCCGCGTAGCGGTCGATGCCGATGGCGATTGTCTGGAAAATCCCGGGCTAAACTTGCCCGCGGCAGACGCAGCGGTGTTGATTGCGAGCAATGTCGGCAGCGACTTGAAACCCTGCGATGCAAACGGGGAGGTTCATTTCGAAGTGTTTGAAAAACAGCCCCTTACGCTTTCTGTCCAGCGCATTTCGTTCCAAAACTGGGAGGTTTGTCTGGACAATCAGGTGTTAGACCCAACTAACCTGCCTCCGGGGGATACCCTGC
>CAYVPM010000362.1:0-4659 GCA_964453475.1 uncultured Saprospiraceae bacterium
GGCGATATATTTTTCTGAGGGGCGGTGTACGCCAAACGGCGCTACGGCGTTTTATTATGAGTACACCCTCAAAGACCACCTGGGCAACGCGCGGGTGAACTTCCGGGCCAGCGGCATCACGGTCGCCAATGTGGAGGGCATGCACTATTACCCCTTTGGGATGCAGATGGAAGGGCTTGGCACGCAGAACCCGACGAACAAGTACCTTTACAACGGCAAGGAAAGGAACGAGGATTTTGGGCTGGGGCTGTATGATTATGGGGCCAGGTGGTACGATGCGGTGCTGGGAAGGTGGGGGAGTGTAGATCCGATGGGAGAGCTGACTCGATCCTGGTCCAGTTATGTTTATGTAGAAAATACACCTACTAACGCCATTGACCCTGACGGAAATATGTGTGTGGGTTGTAAGGATAGTGATGATGCAACAAGGCTACGAGAATTAAGAGAAAATAAAGGGCTTTACTATTATGGGTCGAATGCAGGTGGGCCAACCGATCCTTGTAAAGACTGCCCCAACTTGCCTGTTACAGGCCCAAAAGGAGATGGTGTATTAAAAGAGGTGGTGATTACGGGAAAAGCTCCTACTGAACCTCAAAGTAGTAACTGGTTGTCAAACGCAACCATTGCCACCCATGCAAGATCAGATGCCTCACCCAAAGATGTACGGTATTTGTATGGCTTTGCTGACAACACGCCTGAATATTGGGTAACTTCTTTGGATTTAATGTTTGGAGCTGAAGCAGTGGTCGAGGTAGGTGCCTGGAGCATAACTGCTGTTGCTAGGAGTGGGACAAGTGTTGCCGTTAAGGGAGGGATGAAGGCAATACAAGCAGGTGAATACACAATTACTAAGACCGTTGCTAAAAATCTTGCTACACGGCCATATATAAATTCCCCTTCCACAATCACAAATATTATGAAGTCCAGCAAGGGCGTTCCAGATGCTTTCTTTAAAGGAGGAATGAATTATAAAATGCCTGGAACTTTTAATGGAGCAAATGGAATATTTGAATTGGGCCTCAATCCTGAAACAAATACAATCTATCACTTTCTTTTCAAAACAGTTAAATTATGAAATTCGGCATTGAACACAGTAACGATATAGGCCAGCAAGTGTTAGTTTACTTGCCGGAAGAATGTTCTTTTTACACAGGTGAGAGAGCAGAAAATAAAATTGATTTGGAATTAATACTAAATAAACTAAGCTTACCTGTTGTTGATGATAAGATTATTGATGTTAATGGCTTCTGTGGTATTAATAAATCAATGTTGTCGAACTTTCAAACTCCCGAATACAAGAAGGGAATATTAAAAGTTGAACACAATTTAAATTTTGGTTTTGCTTATGGTATAAATGACGAAGATTTACCAGTATATGTGAATACTCAAACTGGTTGGGTATGCATTGGAAATCCTGAAAAG
The DNA here is from genome assembly GCA_964453475.1 of uncultured Saprospiraceae bacterium. Lineage (GTDB taxonomy): Bacteria > Bacteroidota > Bacteroidia > Chitinophagales > Saprospiraceae > M3007. Next base: position 1,423 of record CAYVPM010000362.1, read on the forward strand.
AAAGGCAATGCAGTTGAGTTTATAAATAACTGTGTAGCTGTGATAGATGAAGATAAAGAGTTTGTATCGCTTTGGTTGAAGCCTGGAAGATTACCAAATATTTAACGCAGAAAAGCCCCGGAAATCGGGGCTTTTTTATTGAATAGCTTTAAGCTTGACATTATTAATCATTGCATCGATAGTGTCCCCAAAAAGTGTGGTCTGAGAGAATCACTATTATCCCTTTGGGATGGAAATGGTAGGGCCCTGGCAGATGCAGGTGGGCGTGGAGAACCCGTATCAGTATAATGGGAAGCAGGATTACGCCCTTTCACGGATATTTGAGCCGTGTGGCTGTCCATTGGAACCTTGTTTACCCAACCCTGGAATCAATCCATTCCAAGGTGTATTTGAACAGTTTTTCCTTTTCCGGTTCGTTGTGCATTTCATGCCAAAGACCTTCCCATTCTTTGTGGGAAACTTCTCCGGCTACCCTGCCGTATAACTCCTTTGTCGCCTCCGCAGAGGTTATTTTATCGCCACCGCCGTGCATCAGCAGGACAGGGATGCTGAAAACACCCGAAAATTTGTCTAGCCAATCGCCCATTTCCAGTATCGCGATGCCGGCTGCCGCACTGAGCTTGTCGTGTACGAGTGGGTCGGACTTGTAGGCTGCTACCACTTCCGGGTCGTGGGAGATAAAGTGCGCGGCCAGGCCGGTTGGCAAGGTCAGCGTGGGCATAAATCGCCGCAGCAGTTTTCCGGCAAGTATTTTAAGGGCAGGGGCCTCAAAAGCCAACCGGATTAGCGGGCTTGTGACGATGAGCCCTGCCAGTATTGGATCACGGCGCAACACATAATGCAGCACCAGTCCGCCACCCAGGGAATGTCCATACAAGAAAACGGGGGTGTTGGGATAGCGCTCCCGTGTTTTTTCCAAAAACAAACCAATGTCGTCGAGCAAAACTTCCAGGTTTTCGGCATGGCCTTTTTTGCCGCCACTGCGTCCGTAACCCTGCTGGTCGTAACCCATGAGCGCTACGTCATGATTGTTGTACCATTTGGCCACGTGGGCGTAGCGGCCGATATGTTCGCCCTGTCCGTGCACCAATGCGATGACGGCTTTTGGGCTTTTCACAGACCAATCGACGGCGAATAATTGGATGCCTTCGGCGTTTTTCCAGGAAAGTTCTATCATTTTGGGCAGAAATTATTGTCTTATACTGTGATTAAAGTGATTTTGAATGATTTGAGTGACCTCCTACGCCCTGAAAAAGGGCTTCGGCGGGTAAAAAACAAAAGCTTGATTTTAAAATGATTGTAGCATTTCTGCATTCACAACCACTCTGCGTTGACTATATAGTGTTTGTGAAAAATCTATGGTTCAATCCGTGTACGTTTTGCCTTGCTCCCCAAAAACCACCATTCGGGCCCTGGCGTTTGCCGGTTTCACTTTTTTTTCAAAATGATTTTTTGCGGCTTCGCATGGGCCAAGGTTTGCCAAATAATAAGCGTGGGCGCCATCGGCTTCTTGTTGGTGGAATACATATTGCTGGCCTGCAAATATAGGGCTGTCGGCGCCCAGTTCTGCAGCATTGCTGCGGGCCAATTCGATCGCACAGCCTTTGAATGCGGCTGGCAAAGGCAAAATCCGGATGCCTTTGTACTCGTATAGCACGGCTTTGGGCGCGGGAACAGCTTCACTGCCAGGGTTTGGAAGCTCTACGGCCGGTTCCGGCCTGGGCAATTTCACTGAATTATTGGCTTCCGGGAGCTGCTTGTCACGCGATTTGACAAGGTCCGGCTTGCCTTTTCCCTGCTTTTTATTTTCTTCTTCCAGGATAATGGTTTCCAGGCTTTTGCGGCCCAGACCGCTGATTATGCCTGTTATGCGCAATTCGGTGCGTCTGTTTTGCTGGTGCTCTTCTTCAGAGCATTCCACGCCATTAACACAGCGATTTACCAAAGCTTTTTCACCGTAGCCCTTGGCGCTGATGCGCATGCTGTCGATGCCCTCTCCGACGATATAGTCCACCGCGGCCTGCGCCCGTTTTTGGGAGAGTTTTTCATTGTAATCGTCATTGCCACGGCAGTCGGTATGGGAACCAAGTTCTACTGAAAGTCCGGGGTTGTCGCGCATCAAGGTCACTACATGATCCAGTTGTTCGGCGGCGTCAGGCCGGATATCCCACTTGTCGTAATCGTAGTAAATGTGCTGGAGTTGTATGCGCTTGTCTATTTTCGCCTTATCCAGTTCGATATTGGCCAGCAAGGTACCCATCTCATTGCCGGCAGTCAGGTTGTCGGTAACACCGGGCGACACGTCGCGCACCCCGTCCACACAAACGATACAGCCATTTACATTCACATATACCTCTATCCTTTTGGTCAAATACCCTTCCTTCCGCACCAGCATGGTGTAGTGATTGCCGCGTTCGAAGGTGAATTGAAAAAAAGCGCCTGCAGTGCTGGGGATATCCAATACCGTTTTGCGGATGGTACGGTTGTATATTTCCACGGAAGCCCCCTCGATGGCATCCACCGGTTGCCCAGGGCTTTCCCTGACTTCTGCCAGCGTGGCGTCGAAGAGGTATCCGGGCTTGCGTTTGAGCGCCAGTTTTACAAAGGCCTTTTCCTTTCCAAGCGCTACGGTTTCTTCCTTTTCGAAAAATATGTCCTTCAACGCGTGCACCCGGTAAGTGCCTGGCAACAAACTTGCGCTAAAATAACCTTCCATGTTGGTCGTCATTTCAGCAGCCATTTCATTTCCCGGAAGCCTGAAAATTGTAACCTTGACCTGGTTGAGGTAACCGCGGTTGTTTTCTTCATAAACATATCCTTCAATGGTGTATTGGGTTTGTGCCTGTATTCCGCTGGAAACTAAAGGGAAAAGCAAGCCCAGGAAATGTGCAGCAAGGTTGAAGGAGAAAAAAAATCGGGTATTAAGGAATGGCCTTGTCATGGAAAGTCAGATGTTTGAAGGTGCTTTTAATCACACTTTTGGACATTTTACGGGGTAACAGTAAAATGTACCGCCAAACTTCTGTTTGGCATGAGTGGCCAAACAGAAGTTTGGCGGTACCTATAAAATTGCCCCCTATTTTCCCGCAAAATTAAAAAGACTTGTGGCATAGCCTACCTAAGTTTGCAGTTATAGTCAACGCAGAGTGGTTATGAATGTAGATATGGTTCAATCATTTTAGAATCAAGCTTTTGTTTTTTACCCGCCGAAGCCCTTTTTCAGGGCGTAGGAGGTCA
>CAYVPM010000363.1:0-4657 GCA_964453475.1 uncultured Saprospiraceae bacterium
CACCGACGGCGATCCCGGCCCCGCCACCCTCGGCACGGTCAACGTCACCGACAACTAGCCAAACGCATCCGGGAGATTCAGGTGCCTGTCATGGCATTCCCGCTTGGTGGCGCCAGTTTTCCGATCGGCATTAAAAAACCAGGGATGAAGATTCCGATAGCGGAACCGAAGCCGGTATTTATCCGAAATGAATTTCAGGACGAAGATTTTATTAAAGACACCCTGGGACTGGGTGATGCCCTGGCGGAAAAATTCTTGGCCATAACGGCTCGTGGCGCCCAAGCTTCCATGATTTATGTGGATACCAAGAATTATGAGAACGCTTATTCCATTCACGGCCGATACAGTATTGCACCCGATGGCGCCGTTACGGTAACTTGCCGACTTTTTAAAGGTTCGGCATCGTTGGCCAAGTTTGTCGTAAAAGGCAAAAAAGATGCGGTGCCGCAATTGGCGCAAGCGATATTGGCGGAGGTGCCGAAGTATTTGCCTAAATAGCCGTTATTTTTCAAAGCAACAAACCAATGATTGTACGCGCCATTCCTTTGAGTTTAACCCTGTTCCTGTCCATCACCGCCGCTGCTCAAAAACCCGAGCTCAGCCTCACCATCGGCCACACCCGCGCCATTACCTCCGTCGCCTGGTCGCCCGACGGGCAGTACGTGCTGACGGGCTCCAGCGACAATCAGGCAAAGCTGTGGGACCGGCAGGGGAATGTGCTCCGAACGTTTAATATTGGCAATAGCAACCATTGCAAAGTCGGATTCTCTCCAAAAGGCAATTTTTTATTCACCCAGACCTTCACTCGCGAGAGAATTAATCTCTGGAAAGAATGTATTATTTGGGATACCCGGACTGGTTCGCGGGTGTTCGAAACAGACGGCGAGGGGATAATCTCACCCGATGATAAACACTTTTTGTACCGTAACTCTGACGGCACCTGGTTGCGCAACAATGAAACAAAAGCCTTGCGGTTATTGACGCCTAAGCCAACAGGGCAAATGTCTTTTTCTTCGGATAGCAAACGTTTTTTGCTGGCGGGCGACTCCATCGCCTTGCTTGGGGATGTCCAGTCAGGTCGCCTGAAGCAACTTCGCTTTCCTCTCGTCTTCAAATACTTAGGGTATGAACTTGCCGATAACATCCGGTTTGTGCCGGGGCGGGATGAAATTTTGGTAACCCGTTCCAATGGAGACGTTTTTTTGTTCAATTTGAAAGGAAAATTGCTGCAATCCATTGTTTCAGGAAGACCCATGGAATTTGAGACATTTTCTCAAGTCGGCACGGCTGAGAGATACCTCGTGACCTGTTCCAATACGGACTTTACAGGCAATGGCCATCTTTTTTACCACAGCAGCGATCATGGTGCCGTTTTATATGAAACAGGGAACGGGGTATCCTCCAAATTAGCCATAATCGGTCGGCTGGATTCCTGCTCCTTTTTCCGGCACATTATTCAAATAAGCCCCGATGGGAAATATTTGTTAGTCAGGGATTCTTTGAATACCATCGTACAGCTGCTTGATACAAAGGGCACAATCCAGTTTGAGGCAAAGGGATTATACGGGCCAAATCCAGGCAAGGAATACATTGACGACCTGCCCATCCGCGCTCAAACCATGGCATTCAGCCCCGATGGCACCCTTTTATTAGTTGGGTACGATAACGGGTATGGCGAAATTTGTCAACTTGACGGAACCCCTTTAATCCCCTTGAATTCCGGGATGGCGCACAAAACAGGTCGGGCTTTCTTTACAGCAGAAACCGATTTACTACTCTTTGAGGAGGCGCCGGCAATGGAAAACATGTATCAAACATTGCCGGACAGCAGCCACAATGTCCCCTTATTATGGCGCATCCTGCACCTTGAGGAAGGCAGAGTGACCGTACATAAAATGGCCGTCGTTGAAAGCCTGGCAGACTACTATCCGGCCATAGACACTTTTTTGCAGCAATCAGTCATTCCAAACAACTTTGCTACGCCAGATGGCAGCATACAGATAAAGGGTTATGAATCGCCATACGTTAAGGCAGAAGAATTTCTAAATCCCGCGGTTAGTGTAAATAGTATTGATGGAGTCGTTTCCATCCGGGACCATTCCGGCAAGTATCGCTATTTCGAAGGAGCAAGTTCCATTTCTGATGTGTTTTTGAGCCCCGACGCGAAATATTTGTTGCTAAGCCCTTCTTGGGACCGCCCCACGGTTTGGGACTTTGGATGCCTGCTTAATCCGGCCATTCCTTCGGATATCTATCTTGAGTTTGATCGTATAAATCTGCTCAACAAGGATTCCATTGCAAAATGTTTGCTGCGCACCATGTATTCCGTTTCTGGGAGAAACTATTTCCTCGGCATGGCGCCCGACCATAAAAGCGTTTTGTTGAAAAATCGTGCGGTGTTTCAGCTGGTGAGCCTGGAAGGCGATATCCTGCAAACCTTCCGGGGCCATACCCTTGATGTTAGCGGCGCCTGTTATTTGAAGGATGGCCAAAAGATACTCAGTTGGTCTGACGACCATACACAACGGATATGGGATGCCAGCACCGGTATGGAACTGGCGCGGCTTATCTTGTTGAACGAAAAGGACTGGCTGCTCACAACTCCCTCAGGGTTGTTTGATGCCACACCGGGTGCCATGGCAACTTTATATTATGTCGTCGGGATAGATAAAATTAACATTGAGCAGTTAAAAGAACGGTATTACGAACCCGGCCTGCTCCAAAAAATATTAGGCACCAACCTTGAGCCCCTGCGTTCGGTGGAAGCGCTGGATACGCTTGCCATGTATCCATTGGTCGATCTCACTTTGGATACCTTTCACAACAGCCTGACAATCAAATTACAGCCCAGAAATGGCGGACTGGGGAAACTCAGCATTTTCATCAATGGAAAAGAAGTGGCAGAGGATGCCAACCCACCGAAAGGCTTTGAAAAATTGAGGGACACCCTCATTATTTTCGACTTGCGTAAATATGCGCAGTATTTTTTCGCGGATACCCTCAATACCGTTTCTGTCAGGGCATACAATAAAGACAACTGGCTAAAAAGTGCTGCAATCAGTGTGGAATACCAGCCTGTCTTTTTTCGAGGCAGAGGCGCCGGAGGCATGAATACAGAGACAAGAAAAACCGGCAATCGGCCTGCCTTTTACGCCATTGTCGTAGGCACCTCCAAATACGCTGGCAAGCAACTCAATCTAAATTTTGCCGGGCAAGATGCCATTGCCATGGCAGCAGCATTTGAGCAGGCAGGCAAGTCCCTTTTTGGCGCTGATAGTGTCTTTATCCAATTGCTGACAACGGATACGACAGACAGCAAAATGCAGCCATCCAAGGCCAATATTAAAGCGGCGTTCGACAACATCATGAAAAAGCCTGCCAAGGCCGAAGATATTGTGATGGTTTACCTCTCCGGTCACGGAATCACCTATGGAGAGGCCGACAAATCCTTGTTTTATTACCTTACAAAGGATTGCATCAACGACAACCTGAGCGCCCCTGATGTGCGGGCCAACAGCACGATTTCCAGTGAGGAACTAACCAGATGGATCAATGCCACTCCTCCACAAAAGCAGGTGCTGGTGTTGGATGCCTGTAACTCCGGGAAGATGGCGGAACTGCTGAATGCCATTGGCGCCAAATCACTTGATGGTTCACAGGTGCGCGCCTTCGACCGCATGAAAGACAGAACGGGCATGTTCCTGTTGGCAGGCAGTGCTGCCGATAAGAAAAGTTATGAAGCGCTGACTTTAGGTCATGGGCTGCTCACCTATGTCTTGCTGAATGGCATGAACGGCTTGAAATTAACCAAGGATAAGACGGTTGATGTCAGAAGCCTGTTTGAATATGCTATAGACGAAGTCCCCAATTTGTCCAAAACACTGCCCAGAAACCCGGAGGTGCAACGCCCCATGCTGGCATCACCGCTGCAAGGAAGTTTTGAAATTGGACGGGTAGAACAAGGGCTCAATATCCCCATGAACCAAACCAAGCCGGTATTCATTCGAAATATCTTTCTGAATGAGGATCGCCTAACAGACGACCTCAAGTTAACCAGTATTTTGGAAGCACAATACAGCTTGCTCACCGCAAAACCTGCTCAGGCATCCTTTATTTACCACGATGTGCCGTTCTATCCGGAGGGGTATTTCGTCAATGGACTTTATACTATTAAGGAGGGAAAAGTAACCGTAGGTTGCCACCTGTTTAAAGGGGATAAAGGGGTAGCTGAGTTTGAAGTTACGGGCAGTGCCTCCGATACAAAAGGGCTTGTGAATCAGATTTTGGGTAAAATGACGGCGCTGATTCAGAAATGACCCCTTCCCCTGGGCGGAAATGGAGAAGGCTGGTTGGAAAGCGGCGGCGAAATTGTCGCAGGCACCGGAGTATTTGCCGAAATTGCCGTTATTTTTAATGACTATCCGGTTATTGCATCCCAGATTGATGCATTGCTGTGTAAAATTTCTCACAGATTTTACACAGAAAAAAAACACAGATTTTACGCAGAAAACTTCTGTGGGACTTCTGTGCATACATCTGTGCGAAAAAACTCCGAAAGGGTGCCCAAACCAGACTATCCCTCAAAGCATTCAGAATCACTTTAATCACAGTATAAAATAGGATGAAAAAAAGTCAAATAGTATTATTTGCTGCCATT
>CAYVPM010000364.1:0-4649 GCA_964453475.1 uncultured Saprospiraceae bacterium
GCTTGAAGCGTTGTACACCTGCGTAATCCATGCGCAGTAGCGCTGTGCGGCTTCGTGTGAAATATTTTGCACGGGGGCATTGCCATCGTCGGGATGCCCGTGTTGAAACAGTTGTTTTTCGGGCAAATGTTGCAGTTCTTTTGGCAGCAGCGACACCCAATCAGTCTTGGTCGTTTTGCATTTTTCCAATTGCTCAAAATCCTTATTCTTCAACAAATCCGTCAGGAAGAGCTCGTATTGCGCATTGCTTGTTTCCGCTTCGGCGGCAAAAAGCTGGTTGCTCACCCTTTTCATCGGTTTTTCCAGCATTTTCGGGGTCATGGCAGAAATGATATTGCTCAAGGGTTGTTCCGGAGTAAAAAAGGCGGCGACTTCTGTTTCGCGGCCACCTGTGCGGGCGATGTTCAAGGCCATATTTTTCATCCGCTCGGCCTTTTCCCGCTCTCCGGCAGCCGAATAATGGCGGTGGAGAAGCAGGAAAGCCGGGATATAGTTCAGGTTGACGCGGGCAACGGTGGCGGGGTCAGATTCCGGTTCAAAATTGAAACTGAGGTAGTCGGTTCGAAAACGGTTTTCAAAGTTGTAGCGCAGCATGGCCAGATTATCGAAGGAAACGGTACTGAATTTGAGTGCCAAACCCGTTAAATACAGCTTTTCCTTGTCGGCCAGCAACAGACTTTTATTGGTCATGCTGCCAAAATAAACGGGGCGCATGGAAGCATTGCCCGTTGTTTCCGGTTTCAGGATTTTCAGCAAGAAGTCGCCCATCGAGCAATCTTTCGGTATCCACTGAAAACCTTCGCGCTCAATCAAAAAGGCCCGGTACTGCGGGTTTTCAAGCAGTTGAAAACTGATCACCCGAACATCCGGACGCAGTTCAAGCGCGTTTTGCAGCAGCAATGCCGGGTAGGTATCGCTTTCTTGTTGGGTAAACAAAATGGCGTTTTGTTCCACCGACATCAGAGCGTTGTAGTTCCAGTTGAGCAGGCCCGCTGAATACCGGCCACTGGCATACCATTCCTTGCAAATGATTTCTACCTGGGCACGGTCGCCCGAAAGCTCGGCATCGCGGACCCGGTTTTCGTAGTCGCCTTCGCTTGCGGCAAGGCATGGGATGATCAGGCCGGAAAGCAGGAAAATTAAAGCTGTGATTGCGTTTTTCATGTGTGCAACAGTTTTTGTGTGAAGTGAAAATAAACTGTTTACACGGGAAAAAGAAAAACGTTCAATCGCTACCGCTGATAAATCGTCCTAAACGGCACATCAATCCCTACCGCAAAAAACGTACGCGAGGAGCGGAAGGATATTTCCTGATCGCCATCTTGCCGGAACTGCACGCCGGTGCGCCAGCCCGCCCCGATGTAGAAAGGCGTGCGCTGGATGTTCCAATGGAACTCGATCCCCGGTTTGAGCACATTTTTGAACGTCACTTTTTCCTCGCCAAAGTCGTTGCCATCGTCGGCGCGGAAGCTCACCATAGAACCGAGGTCGAGGATGGTGGCGTGCAGGGTGAAAGATTGCTTGTGCTGCGGTTTCTTTCCCCACAGCCAGCTGTAACTGATGCCGATGGGGATGCTGGGAGCGAAAGACTTGAAATTGTCCTGTACAGTTTCTGTGGGCATCTCCCTGCTCCATTTGTCTTTGCCATAAGAAGCGCCCAGGTAGGAATTGATGCTCACGCTCTGCGATTTGGTCCGCTTGATGCGCGAACTGCCGGGCTTGTCGGCCAGGCTATTGAGCAGGTATTCCATTTCTGCCGGGGTTTTGGCATCCACCAGGCCTGCGATGAAATCGCCATACTGCTGGAAAAAGCCGAGCAGTTTGGCCCGTTTGACAGGGGTATTGTCGTTGTTGATGACATCGCTGAGGTTGGTCATCACGCGCAACAGAGAAGCTACGGCAGAGCGGTGTTCTCCCACTTTAAGGTGGTAGAGGAAATCCATCACCTGCTTGGAGATGCCTGGAATGGGCGCCAGTTTCGGGTTCAATTCTGCCAGTGAAACGTAGGTGAACGGCGGTTCGGCGCTGGCAAAAAGCGGCAGTTGCAACGCGCGGTTCAGGGTTTGCAGGGTGGCCGTCAGGATGTCGTACAAGCGCTCCGATTTCTGTTCCTCGCTGCTGGAAGCGTCTTTTTCGGCTGCACTGATTTGGGCAATATCCTCGAGGGTAAGCACCGCGAACTGTGCCACCGCCGCTGCAGAGATGCTGTTCAGGTCGCGAATGCCACTGAGCCGTTGTTGCAATAATCCCAGGCAGGCAGTGCGCAATTTTGGATCGGAAAGGGCGCGTTTCAGGCTGTCTTTCTGTATCCAGCCGTCTTTCGCCTGCAAGGCGAAAGACAATTGCGACAACAAATCTGTGATCTGCAACATAGGCTTCACATTGTGCATCACCTTTTTTTGCTGTCCCGCATGGGTGGCTTCCAGTTGGTTCAAACTTGTGCGCAGCACCTGTAATTTTCTCGCTAAAACATCTATCTGATCAACAATAGAATCGCTGAGCCTGGCGCGTTTTTCCACTTTGAGGTATTGCTGCAAAGGGCTGTCGGCTTTCGCTACGCCGAACCGGGATTCAAACTCGATCAGTCGGTTCTCAATCTGATGGAGCTTTGTGCGCCGGCCGAGCAGCGAGTCCAAAGGTGAACGGGCGACAATATCGGTAACGGAAAAACCTGCCTGGGCAACAAATCCCAGTTGCACCAAGGGAAGCAAATCGTTGCTTGTCAGTTTTTTACCAGTCCAATAAGTGCGCATCTGGTCAATCAGGGTTTCCAATGCCTGCTGCTGCGTGAAGGTTCCGGCCAATTGCTGTTCCACGCTTAAGGTGTCAAACTTGTTCCGCCATCCTTCAACAGCATTTTCATAAGAAGCCAGGTCTGTCTGCCAATGGCGCAGAATCTGAACCAGCCCCATATCATTGTACCAGGCGCCGGTGAGGTTTTGGGTGAGTTGAAGACCCGCAAGCCGCAATTCATTCGGGGTATGGGCAGGGTTGAACAGTTCGTCGAAATCGGCAATAGTGTTGTAGTTCTGGAAGGGCAAGGTTTCGAAGCTTCCTTTCAGCAGGTAGGGCAACAGGTCGAGGTTGAATACGGAGGATTTGTCGGCATTCCCCAACAGGGCTTGGAGGTCGTACAGCGGTTTATCCAGATAGTTGTTCGGGTTGGGGGCATTTCCCCTGGATGCGGGAAAAGCGCTCTTTACACTTTTCACCTGTTTAGACACCGCCCGCTCGGCGCTGGCCAGGTTGTTCCATACCAAATACACCTGTTGCATAAAATCCGAGGCGGCATCTGTCATCGCCAGATATTCCTTGCTGTTACTGGCCGTTGAATCTGCCAATTCCATGTTCAGGTTCGTCGCAGCGTTCTGGTAACGCTGGTACAATTCCCGGTGTGTCAGGGGTACGATCTCTGCCAGCGGCACGTCGCCCTGTACCGACAGCGCGTACATCGAGTACACCGTCATGATGTTGTAGAAAATGGGATCTTCCTGTAATTCACCAAAATAATCATCGGTCAGGAAAAGATCGGGCAAGGTCATGGGCAGGTTCTGCAAATCCTGAAAGAAGGCCTTCCGCAAACTGGCCAGGAACGCTTGAGAATATTCGTAGTTAGGGGTGTTGTACTGGGCGCGCACGTTCGGGAACAACATACCTACCTGCGGCAATTTTTTATCAATAAGGTTTTCAAAAAAAGACTCCACCACTTCCTGTTTGGCCCTTTGCAGGATAAACTCAAACAAGGTCTCCAAAATTTCTGTCTGGGACAACAGGGCGCTCGCCGCCGGTGCCTTGGTAATCTTGTTGGCGGCCATGCTCATGGCCCCGGCATCCTGCAAAGGCGGCAGGCGGCTTTCCAGCATGGAGCGCCTGACAGACAGGTATTCAGCCGCTGTGCGCGGAGCATCGCCGTACAACTGAGTGCTGATGCTTTCCCTGCTGGGGGGTTTGAATGCTGTCCCAGGCAGCTTGCCAGGAACTTGGTGGCGTCACCAGGCGAAAAAGGCTGTCCTGACTGGTTTTCACCAGGTCGCGCAACAGGGCATTTCCCTGAAGATGGCTGATTACCCGATCTACCTGTACTTGCTCGGGCGCTGTTATTTGTGTGGGCTCATCATAGAGGAAAAGGATAATCAAAGCTTGTTGCCCGGCCTCATTTCTCTTTTCAGCAGAAAGGGAGGGATCGCTCATGGCCTCCAAAGCCTGGAGCAAATTACGACCGTCGGCGAGCAGATTTTGTGCTGAAACACTGGAAACAGCGCAAAAAAACAAGAGGGGGATAAGTTGTTTGATCGTTTGCATAAGTTGAAATTTGGTTTGAGCAGGCAGATGGCCGCGCATCAGATTCCTCACAATTTGGTTTGGATAAAGGCATCAAGGCGGTTGTAGCGATCTTTGAACTGAGGTACATCGGGCGATGCAGCGATGTCGTTGCCGGAAGCGTTGAGGGTATCGCGGTCGTTGGCAGTGCCCGTGATGGTATTGTTTAGAAGCCCGCTGTCGTACCTGTCTACCAAGCCGGTATGACGGTCCTGCATGGCGGGGAAATCGGGATCGTCGAACAAGTCGATGCCCGCCGCCTCGAACTGGCTGATGCGCTGGTCTATCTTCCGGTCGGCCAGCAAAAGGGCGTTGCGCACTTCTGCATT
>CAYVPM010000365.1:0-4612 GCA_964453475.1 uncultured Saprospiraceae bacterium
GCGCCGCGGTCAGAGGAAGTCCCGCAGCATCGCCACCAGCGGCTTGTCGGCCGGAGGATAAGCACAAAGGTGAGGATGTAAAAACCGTAGGTGCTGCGGATGGAATAACCTGTTGCCCTGGCTACCAGGTTGGTGTGAATTCCGGCCACCAGGGTGATCCAAGGCACCAGAGAAGCGTTTTCTACAGGGTCCCAGGCCCAATAGCCGGCAAACGAAAGGGCTTCATAAGCCCATGCGCCGCCCATCAAGATACCGGTGCCGAGGATGGCGCCTGAAAAATAAGCCCAGCCGAGCGCAGGTTTCAACCAGGCCGTGTGCTCGCGCAGCCAAAGCCCGGAAATAGCGTAGGCAAAGGGTACAATGGTGGAGGCAAAACCCAGGAAAAGGGTGGGGGGGTGGATGGTCATCCAATAATTCTGCAAGAGCGGGTTCAGACCGTTGCCCTTGATCTTGGTGAGGTAGTCAGCGGTGTTGAAAATAGGCGCGTCCATGGTGTCGCGCAGCAGGTCGAAAGGACTGGCGCCAAGGCGGAAATCGCCGAAATACAGGCCCAGCAACATGCTGGCAATGATGACTTCGGCCAGGGCGATCATGGTCATAACAGGGGCTTCCCATTTGCCAGCACGCAGCATCAGTACTATGGAAAGACCGATATGCCAAAAGCTCCACAACAAAAAACTACCCTGCTGCTCTTTCCAGAATGCAGAGAAAACGTACTGCATGGGCAAGTCGTCGGAAACATTGGCCCAGGCGTACTGATACTCGTACATTTTTCCCGTGAGGATGTAAAAAAGCACCCCGATAATGCAAAAAGTGGCGATGCCGTGCAGCAAAAAAGAAAAGCGCCCCAGGCTCAACCAACCGTCAGATGCTGCAGACCCGCGGTGTTTTGTGGCATAATAGTAGGATATTGTGGCCAAAAGAGCTGCCACGAAAGAAAGCACCACACAGAAATGGCCAAGTTGGCCAGGAAGGAGGTGTTCACCGATGTAGTTCATGTGCGCGGAGATTGAGCCGCAAAATTGCAAAAAAATGGGCGATTTAAAAGGAGGAATTCGCAAATAATTGCGAATTGAGCGCTTTTGCATAAATTCTACAACAAGATTTTTTTCACGATGGAATACCAAATGCTGCCCTTTGGCGACCATGGCCTCTGTATCACTTGGGGCAATAGGCTGGATGAAGATATCAATGCCCAGGTTTTGGCGGTGTATGCGCAGCTCCTTCAGGCAAAGCTGCCCGATATCCAGGATATCATCCCTGCCTATAGCTCCATCAGCATTGTTTTCGATGTCTCAAAACTGTTAAGCAGGGGCGCCGCCAAGCCACCCTTCGATTTTATGCGCAGCGAGGTTGAGGCGATATTAGAAACCACCAGCCCCGCAGCGGCTGTGCCCGGAAGGTTATTGGAAATCCCGGTATGCTACGACCCGGTACTGGCTCCCGACCTGGAAACACTCGCCCTGAAAAAGGGCATTTCCCCCGCTGAGGTGGTGCAACGGCACACAAGCACGGAATACAGGGTGTACATGCTAGGCTTTTTACCGGGCTTTCCGTACATGGGCACGGTAGATGCGCGTATCGAAGCTCCCCGCCTGGCCAATCCTCGACAATCTGTACCTGCGGGGAGCGTGGGCATTGCCGGCCGGCAAACAGGCATTTACCCGCTCGAATCACCGGGCGGCTGGAACCTGATCGGTCGAACGCCGCTGCGCATTTTCGACCCTCAAAAAACCGACCCGGCATTGTTCCGTCCGGGTGACAGGGTTCGTTTTGTAGCGATTTCTTTGTCGGAGTTTCACAAAAACAGCTCAGCGCCATGAGCTTGCATATCCTGAAACCGGGCTTGTTGGACACCATCCAGGATCGCGGGCGCTTCGGTTATGCGCACCTGGGCATCAATGCCAACGGCGCCATGGACAAACTGGCCATGGCCGTGGCGAACGCACTCGTGGGAAACCAGGTACCCGAAGCCGTGTTGGAGCTGCATTTCCCCGCAGCAGAAATCCAGTTGAAAACGCCGGCGCTGCTTTCCCTGGCGGGCGCTGACTTTTCGGCGCAAGCCAACGGCAAAGCTGTCCCGGCAAATTCAGCGGTGTTTTTGCCCGAAGGCGCTGTATTGAAATTTAGGCAACTATTGCATGGCGCCCGCTGCTACCTGGCCGTGGCGGGAGGCTTCGACCTGGAACCCTGGCTGGACAGCTGCAGCACCAACCTGGCCGCAGGTGTCGGCGGCTGGCAGGGAAGGGCATTGCAGGCAGCCGACAAGCTTCCTTTCAGAAAATCAAGAACCGGTACCGATGTTTATGCAGAAAAACATGCGTTTTCATCACCATGTCGGGCAAATACTTCCAGCTTATTTTCAGGCGAAACGGCTATCCGCTTCTGCGCTGGTCCGGAATACAATTGGCTGGAGGAAGGTTCCAAACAGCAGCTCCTGCAAAATAAATTTCAGGTTACAGCACAAAGCGACCGCATGGGCTACCGCTTGAATGGGCCGCGATTGCTGCAAAAGGATGCCCAGGAACTGATTTCTGCGGCTGTTTTGCCTGGGGCCATCCAGTTGCTGCCCAACGGCCAAACCATTGTTCTCATGGCGGACTGCCAGACGACGGGCGGTTACCCGCGCATCGGGCAAGTGATTCAGGCCGACCTGCCCAAACTGGCGCAAATGCGGGCTGGGGAAATATTTACATTCCAGGAAGTACCTTTGACGCTGGCGTTTGCCGCCCTGCAAGCACAAACGCAAATGCTTCGCCGCTTGCTTGTTGGCTGCAAATTGCTGCTTGAACACCACAGGGTTTATTTTACCACATAGAGCCGACTACCTGCCACCGAAACGATGTGTGCTTTGTGGCAAGAACCTTCTTGGCGGCGTAGACGCGCTTAACGCAGATTAAAATGTACATCGACCTGAATTGTGACCTCGGCGAAGGCTACCCAAACGACGCTGCCCTGATGCCCCTTATCAGCTCGGCCAACATCGCCTGCGGCTACCACGCCGGCGATACCGAAACCATGCGCCGCACCATAAACCTGGCTGTTGAACATGATGTCGCCATCGGGGCGCATCCTGGTTTTGCCGATAAGGAAAATTTTGGCCGCCGGGACATCCAGCTTTCCAAACAAGGCTATTACGACCTTGTATTGGCCCAATTGGAAGCTATCAAGGCCCTTGTGGTGGCAGCCGGCGCCACTTTGCACCATGTTAAGCCACACGGAGCCCTGTACAACATGGCCGCCCGCGACCCTGAACTGGCCTATATCATGGCCCATGCGGTGCTGGATTTTGACCCGAAATTGGCGCTATTTGGACTCAGTGGCAGCCATTCCATCACACAAGCGGAGGCACTGGGCCTGAAAACAGCCAGTGAAGTTTTTGCCGACCGCAGTTATCAGCCCGATGCTTCGCTCACACCGCGTTCTCAGCCCGGCGCGCTGATTACCGATGCCGACAAATGCCTGCATCAGGTTTTGGGCATGGTGCAAAAAGGGCAGGTTGAAGCTGTTGACGGCAGTATAGTACCCATAAAGGCAGAAACGCTTTGCCTGCATGGGGATGGGGAACATGCCGTGGCATTCGCACAACAGCTGCAGCAGGTTTTCCTGGACAACAACATTGCAATAAAGAGGCCGTAGCTCATGCGTAAGAACAAAGGTTTAAAATCATCCCTTCTGGGCGCGGCATTCCTCATGGCTACATCGGCAATCGGCCCTGGTTTCCTGACCCAAACGGCAGTTTTTACCGAACAGCTCGGCGCTGCTTTTGGCTTTGTCATCCTGGTGTCGGTGCTGCTTGATTTGGGCGCGCAGTTGAACATCTGGCGCATTCTGACCTTGCGCAACCAGCGTGCCCAGGAGCTTGCCGATGCGGTTTTTCCAGGCTTGGGGTACTTTTTGGGCGGCTTGGTGGTCTTGGGCGGCCTGGCCTTCAACATCGGCAACATCGGCGGTTGCGGCCTGGGCCTGAACGCCTTGACCGGGATGAACATGAACGCCGCCGCGCTGCTCAGTGCCGGGCTGGCCATCGCAATTTTCTGGGTCAAGGAAGCGGGTGTTTTGATGGATATATTTGTCAAGCTACTCGGAGTATTGCTCCTGGGCTTGACAGCTTATGTGGCTTTCGCCGCACAAGCGCCTGTGGGTGAGGCAATTGTGCAAACATTCTGGCCTGAAAAAATTGATGCCCTCGCAATCGTCACCCTGGTGGGCGGCACCGTGGGCGGTTATATCAGCTTCGCGGGCGCGCACCGCCTCCTGGATGCCGGCGTACATGGCCCCGCAGCCCTGCCGCAAGTCAGCAGGAGTGCAACAACGGGCATTATGGTGACAGCTGTGATGCGCTATGTTTTATTTCTAGCGGCATTGGGAGTAGTGTCAGCAGGCATGCGCCTCGACCCGGCGAACCCTCCGGCCAGTGTATTCCGGTTGGCGAGCGGAGAGGCAGGCTACCGCCTGTTCGGTCTGGCGATGTGGTGTGCGGCGATTACTTCTGTTATCGGCTCGGCGTACACGTCTGTATCTTTTGTTAAAACATGGCACCCCTGGCTCGACCGAAACTGGCGATGGTTGATTACGGGCTTTATCCTGGTGTCAGCAATGGTGCTGACCG
>CAYVPM010000366.1:0-4611 GCA_964453475.1 uncultured Saprospiraceae bacterium
TGTTGAATTCCCAGCGGTGGCGGTGGCGTTCCTGTATTTGCGTGTTGCGGTAGGCTTCGAATGCATTGGTTTTCTTTTTGACTTCACAAGGATAGGAGCCAAGGCGCATAGTGCCGCCTTTTTGTGTCAGACCTTTTTGTGTTTCCATCATATCGATTACCGGGTGTGCGGTTTTTGGGTCAACTTCCGTGCTGGCCGCACCGTTCAAATGCAATACGTTCCGGGCGAATTCGACACAGGCGGTTTGCATGCCCAGGCAGATGCCAAAAAAGGGCACATTGTTTTCTCGGGCATATCGGATAGCGGTCAATTTTCCCTCTATGCCGCGTTCACCAAAGCCAGGTGCAACGAGAATGCCGTTCAAATTTGCCAGTTTTTTGCTCACATCCTTGTAACTGCCCTCCAGGTCTTCTGCATGAACGGGAACTACGCGCACCTTGCACTCATTCACGGCGCCTGCGTGGATGAATGCCTCGTAAATAGATTTATAGGCATCGGGAAGCTCGTTGTATTTTCCGATCAAGCCAATTTGAACCTCATGGAGTGGATTTTTAAGCTTTCCCAAAAAGTTTTTCCAGGAAACAAGGTTCGGTTCTTTGGTGTCTTTAAGGTGCAATTTTGAAATCACAACGGAATCAAGGCGTTCCTTCAGCAACAGCAGCGGCACATCGTAGATGGTTTCAGCATCGATCATTTCAATAACGGAACTGGTGTCCACATTACAGAACTGCGCCAGCTTGCGGCGGATGTCGATGCTGAGTTGGTGTTCCGTGCGACAAGCCAGTATATCAGGCTGCACGCCCAGGCTGAGCAGCTCTTTTACAGAGTGTTGTGTGGGCTTGGTCTTGAGCTCTTTCGCCGCATTGAGGTATGGAACCAGCGTCAGGTGTATCACCAGGGAATGTTCCCGGCCCAATTCCCAGCGCAGTTGGCGCACCGATTCCACGTAAGGCAAAGACTCAATATCACCTACCGTGCCGCCCAGCTCTGTCAACACAATGTCGTACTGGTCCGATTGGCCGAGCAACAGCATACGGCGCTTTATCTCGTCGGTTATGTGCGGGATAATCTGCACCGTTTTGCCTAAATACGTTCCTTCACGTTCCTGGTTTATCACCGTTTGGTAAATACGACCAGTAGTCACGTTGTTGGCTTGGGAGGTTGGTATATTGAGGAATCGCTCGTAGTGGCCAAGGTCGAGGTCTGTTTCCGCGCCATCGTCGGTCACGTAGCACTCGCCGTGTTCATAGGGATTGAGCGTGCCGGGATCGACATTCAGGTAAGGGTCAAACTTTTGAATGGTGACTGAAAAGCCGCGGGCCTGGAGCAGTTTGGCGAGCGAGGCACACAAGATGCCTTTACCGAGTGAGGACGTCACGCCACCCGTAACAAAGATATATTTCGTCATAGTCTGTTGCTGTTGTTACGGGATGCAAAGGTAGAAAGTCCGGGGGCAAAGCCGCAGGAAATGGGAGAATTTATTCCCGGGGTGCTTTTCTTTTTCAAATTAAATCGAAATAGTTGAAAAAGGGGCATACCACAGCTGTGTTATGCCCCTTTCACGTACCGCCAACTTTCAGTTGGCGAGGCGCGCGCTACTCATGTACTGCCAACTTTCAGTTGGCAAGGCTACGCGCTACTCATGTCCCGCCAACTTTCAGTTGGCAAGGCTACGCGCTACTCATGTACTGCCAACTTTCAGTTGGCGAGGCTACGCGCTATTCATGTACTGCCAACTTTCAGTTGGCGAGGCTACACCCCAACTGAAAGTTGGCGCTACTTGGTCTGTCTGAACATGCATTTTCATTGGCCTTAAACCCGAGAGAAACGGATATTTGTACAAAAGAGAGCGGCAGAGCCTTCGATCCCTCACATCCATGATTCGCCTACCAACACTACCGCTCCATGGCCCGAAGGCCACATTTTTGTCCCGATCACTGAGATCAGGAACAGGACAAGCGCCTGTTCAATGGATGCCATAATTATTCCCCCCCTTTTTACAGCCACTCCCTGCGCGGGCAACCTCGTCCCTCGGTTGCCTCGCTTGGTCGCCGCTGTAAAAAGGCCTTTTGCTCACAGGAAAGGCGGAAGGGCAAACCATCTCACTGCAAGGAATTTGCACCTCATCCCAGGAAACAGATTCTACTGGGCAATCGTCGCAGTCTTTATGATCAGAAGGGTTATTTCCCATTATTTCAACCCAATCTGCCTGGGTTACTTCATATTTCCCAATCTCAAAATATTTCACGGATACGCTGTGTTGGCACTCATCAATTTGTCTGTGCGTTTCTGACTTTGGGCTTCCCATCATAAAAGTGCCCCCTTCAACTTCCACCATCTCCAGTCCTGATTTCCTTTTTTGCACAACAGAATTTTCCGTTGAGGTGTTGGGGTTGTGCACAATTTCCTGCTCCCAATCCACCCCTGGGTTGATCTCGCGGTCGCTCCATACCTTGATACGCCCGGCTATTTCGAGCGGGCGAAGCTGGCCCCGCAGTTCCTCGAGGTACTGGGCGTCTTCACGGGCGTATATGGTAAAAACCTTGTAGGGCGTCGTCATGGGCTTTCCTTGGTATTATTGTGCAGGCAAATATATCAATTTTCATAGGGTTGGCAGGTTTTTCCAGGATTCGATGGTCGCAACAGTTCTTTCCTGGGTTTCATCCCCGGCATATATCACCCGGTTCAAGCCTTCCTGCCGCTCCTTCGGGGCTGCTGCTCGAAACGACTGGATTCCTTTGAAAAACTCAGCGGCGGGCGTGTAGCTGTATTTCATTTCATAGAGGTTGGTCTGAAGCCCATACAGCTCGACCAGGTCAACTTCCACTTTGTTCGTGTCTTGCCAGAAGTAAAAGGAGGGCCTGGTGTCTGCATTGAAGCGGTTTTTAAGCATTTCGAGAATGGCCATATTTTCGAACAAACTTCCACGCTGGTAGTATTGCTGCACCTGTTCAGCCTCATTGATGCCCAACAAATGGCACAGGAGGCCTGTGTCGTAGAAGTACAATTTTGGCGATTTTATGATCCGCTTGTTGAAGTTTTCAAAGAATGGCGGCAGTTGAAAAAGGATATAATTTGCCTCCAGTATGGAAAGCCAATTTTTGACGGTGGGGGTAGAAACATTAGCATTTTTCATAAATAATTTATAAATAAAAAATGGCTGCTGCTCAAAATTTTTGAGCAGCAGCCATTTTTTATTGCTAGGCGCCCAAGTAGCGCCAACCTCCAGGTTGGCGCGG
Organism: uncultured Saprospiraceae bacterium; assembly: GCA_964453475.1. Classification (GTDB taxonomy): domain Bacteria; phylum Bacteroidota; class Bacteroidia; order Chitinophagales; family Saprospiraceae; genus M3007. Next base: position 3,240 of record CAYVPM010000366.1, read on the forward strand.
CGCTACACTCGCCAACCTGGAGGTTGGCGTTACTTGGTCTGTATCATCTTCCTGGTCGCAGCATCCGTCGCCGTCTCCAGCGTATAGTACAACACCCCAGTCGTGTTCAACAGCGCGCGGTCAAGCGAGATGGCGTTGTAGCCTTTCGCAAAGTCGCCCTTCTGGGTGAACACCAGACGGCCCATTTCGTCATAAACCGTCAGGGTCGCCGGCGCTGCCTCAGGCAGGTTGAAGCCCACAAAGGTCTTGTCCACAAACGGGTTCGGCTGGTTCTGGTACAATTCGAAGCCAATGCCAGCGATGGTCTTGCCGTCGAAGCGCAAGGCGACTTCCAGGCGCTCATTGGTCATGCTGTAGGCTTCAGCTTTCGTGATGCGGCTGGATACACCCAGCATCTCGCTCAGTTTGCCAGCTTTCGCAGCGCGGAACGTTACCGTGAATGAATCCGCCTTATCGATCGATACCGTCAAGGCATCCCCATGCACGCCAAAGTTCGATGCGTTCACATTTTCGCTGTCCTCCAGGCCTGCAAGCTCCAAACCGTTGAGGTTCAGCGTCATCTGGAAACCCTGTGTCTTTTCGGCTGCTTTGAAGGTCACCTCGAACGCATCTCCGGCTTTCACCTCGCGGTCGCTCAGGTCGAACAACAGTGTGCCCGCCGTGCGGTCGTCCGATACTATCAGGCTGTTGGCCACTGCTGTATTGTTAACATCGCCGATCTTAACGCCCACGAAGTCCTTGTCCATCTGGTTGTTCAGCACCTGGCTCACAGAGATGTTTTCTGGGAACGCAGTCTGGAACGGATTCAGCGGGTTTGGGAACACGTGTGCCTTGTCCACAAAGCGCCAGGAAGTATTGGCTGGCAGTTCTTGATAAATGCCCAGGATCAGTTTGCGGATCTCTACAATGTCGAATGTCGTGATAGAGTTGGACTTGTTTGCGTCCGCGGCGATCATTTTGTATGGTGTTCCCAACGGCTCGATACCCAGGATGTGCTTGGAGATCAAGACCAAGTCGTAGGTCGTCACACCGTTCAACGGGTTGTCGTCCTTCAACGGAGTGATCGTCACGTCACTGCCAGCTACGATGTTTTTCACCATGTACAGGCCATTGTTGCCCGATATCTGACCGTTCACCATCACCTCAGCAATGCCTTCCGCACCGCCCGCAGGCTCTGTCTTCAGCGCGCCGGAAACATTGAGAGTGGTGCCAATGTTGCAGTTGCTATTATTGTCCTGTACGATAACATAAGTCTCGCAGTAGTCCGCGTTGCCTGCAAGGTCAATGGCCCACAGCTCTACGCACTGTGTGCCCACCTCCGTGCAATCGAACGTCACATTCGTGATCGGGTTGCCGTTGCCGTCAACCGGGA
>CAYVPM010000367.1:0-1939 GCA_964453475.1 uncultured Saprospiraceae bacterium
CAAGGATAAAGGGCAAAACGTATACAAACCTGCATTTTCAATTGATTTTCACCACCAAGTGTAGGCGCCATAGCCGAAAGTGCAGCCCTGGATATCATAGTTGAATTGAATTAATCTTTTTTCCCGATTTTTGCTGCAACACCGTTGCCCAACCCATGAAAAAATACTGGTCAGAAATCCTTTTTTACGGCTTGGCGCTAGGCTTGCTGCTGGCGTCCTTGCAGTTTTTTCAATACAAATGGGTGCTCCTGAACAATACAGCAGAATGGTATGTCGGGCTGATCGCCCTGTTGTTCACCTTGCTGGGCATTTGGGCGGGCAATCATTTTTTCAAAAAGAAAGCGGTTCCTGTTGCGGCGCTGGTAACGGAGGGTTTTGAAGTCGACAAAGCAGCCATTGAAAAACTTGGCCTCAGTCCCAGGGAACTGGAGGTGCTTGCCCTCATCGCCCAGGGTTTGAGCAATCAGGAAATTGCCGACCGGCTTTTTGTATCGCTGAACACCATAAAAACACATATTTCCAACTTGCTTTCCAAACTTGGGGCCGAGCGCCGAACCCAGGCGATTCAGAAAGCAAAAGCTTTTAAGATACTACCTTAGCAGCTCACCTGAAAGTATGAATTCGTTTTCTGGTTGCTAATTCACCCGAAAGTATGAACCTCGTGAAACTGCTTTTCCCGTGGTTTGCAACAGTTTTTCACAAAAAATAAAAACGATGAAAAAAATACTTTTGACTTACGGATTGATTTCCGGCGCCATTGCGGCAGCCCTGATGCTGTGCACCGCCACTTATTTTCACAGCACAGGAGATACCCGCTTTGGCGAATACTTTGGTTACACGGGCATTCTGCTGAGCATGATATTCGTATTCCTGGGCGTGCGCGCTTACCGTGAACAGGTGCAGGCAGGGAGCATCACTTTTGGAAAGGCCTTCCAGGTCGGCATACTGATTACCGTGATCTCTTGCCTTTGTTACGTTATTGCCTGGCTATTTGTGTACCATTTCATTATGCCCGATTTTTTGGACAAATACATCGCCCATGCCCTGGAGCAGTTGCAGCAATCTGGGGCCTCTGCCGAAAAAATCAGTAAGCAGGTGGCGGAGATGGAAAGCTACCGAAAAATGTATGAGAATCCATTTCTCCGCTTCATCATGACTTTTTTGGAGCCTTTTCCGGTCGGCCTTTTGGTTACCCTGCTAACGGCTGTTGTGCTGCGCAGGAAAGCAGGTTGAACATCAGATTTTTCCATTAAACAATACAGACAATGAAAAGAGTAAACGGTATCGGCGGCATTTTCTTCAAATGTGAAGACCCCGACAAAGTAAAAGACTGGTACAAGGAACACCTTGGACTGTCAACCGACCAATACGGTACTACTTTTGAATGGATCCAGGCGGATGGTTCTGGCAAAAAAGGCCATACTCAATGGAGTCCATTTTCAAAGAATACCAAGTATTTCGAACCCTCCCAAAAGGAGTTTATGATCAATTACAGGGTGGAAGATCTGGAAGCGCTTGTAGCAGTGCTGCGCGAAGAGGGCGTCACCATTTTGGATGAAATCGAAGCCTACGATTATGGGAAATTTGTGCATATCCTGGATATTGAAGGCAATAAAATTGAGCTTTGGGAACCCAATGACCCGGAGTATGAAAAAATTGTGGATGGCAGCACGAAGTAACGGCACTGTTAAAAGTGGTTAAAAGCCGTTAGAAAAAGGTGAATGTTGCCCTGCATTCGCCTTTTTTTTTGGCTGGTTGCAACCTTGCCTGTAACCTTGCCCTCTCATTAAGCGTCGTGCCTTTACCGACAATTAAAAACATCAGATCAACCGTTTAACAACTAACAAGTTATGAAGCACACAAAATCTTTTCTCCTTGCACTAGCCTTTCTCTCCAGCTTTCAAATGCCTGCGCACGTGCATGGTTGCGTCAAGGGACG
>CAYVPM010000367.1:1949-4610 GCA_964453475.1 uncultured Saprospiraceae bacterium
GAAACCGTTATCGGCGACCGCGGCCTCGGCTTTTCCGGGGTATGGGGCGGGTACCGGCACCAGCTCACGCAGTTCGGCGACAAAACGAGCTATGTCAACGGCGGCTTTTTTGGGTTTGAATTTGGAAAGGCGCTGCTTATTGGCTGGGGCAACTATTCCTTGATCGATCAATTCAAATGGGATGGTATCCAAAACCAACAATTCGACATGCGCTGGCGGCCATTCCTGCTGCAGTACGGCGTGAAAAATTACAAGTCAATCCACCCCCAAATCGGCATTGAAGTCGGCGGCGGCAAAGTAGATATTGGCGACCTGAGTGACCGCATCCTCGTTGTGCAGCCATCTGCTGGACTGGAGATCAATGTATTCCGCTGGTTTCACATCGGCCTGGATGGCGGTTACCGGTTTGTAAGCGACGCTTCTATCGCTGGGCTGAACGATGACGACTTGAGCGGTTGGTATGGGCAAGCAACCCTGAAATTTGGCTATTCATGGGGTCGCTACCACAAGAAAAAGTCGGAAAAAAAGCAGAAGATTTACGAGGACTAAGGTCTTTGTCAACAGTATTTTCAATTTTTGGGTTTCAAATTCAATCAAGGTACAATAAAAGAAAGGGCATTGGTGTGAACCAATGCCCTTTCTTTTATGATAAATATTGGTGCTTACACCTTAATCGCTCAGCTTCAGTACCTTTATGAATGCCTCTGCCGGCACCTCCACGTTGCCGAATTGCTTCATCCGCTTTTTGCCTTCCTTCTGTTTATCTAACAGTTTGCGCTTTCGCGAAATATCTCCGCCGTAGCACTTGGATGTGACGTCTTTCCGCAGGGCAGAAATGGTTTCCCGCGCTACCACTTTTTGGCCAATGGCAGCCTGGATGGCAATCTGGAATTGCTGGCGGGGCAAGAGCTCTTTCAGTTTTTCACACATGCGGCGCCCCATTTGCTCTGCCTTTGTGCGGTGCACAAGTGCCGACAAGGCATCTACCTGTTCCCCGTTGAGTTTGATGTCAAGGCGGATCAAGTCTGTCTCCCGATAGTCGAGAATATGGTAATCGAAAGACGCATAACCCCTTGTGGTTGATTTCAACTGGTCGTAAAAATCGAACACGATTTCAGCCAGGGGCAGGTGGAAGGTCATTTCGAGGCGGGTAGGGGTGAGGTACATCTGCTTTTGAAGCGTACCGCGCTTGTCCATGCACAACTTCATGATATTGCCGATGTACTCCGGCTTGGTGATGATCTGGGCGTAGATATAGGGTTCTTCAGCGCCTTGCAGGTGGTTGGGTTCCGGCAGTTCGCTCGGCTGCCGGATAAGCTTCCGGTCGCCTTTCATATTTGTGGCGTAATATGGCACGTTAGGCACCGTCGTGATGATGTCCTGATCGAATTCGCGGGAAAGCCTTTCCTGTACGATTTCAAGGTGCAACATGCCCAAAAAGCCGCAGCGGAAACCAAATCCCAGGGCTGCAGAAGTTTCCGGCTCAAACACCAGGGATGCATCGTTCAGTTGAAGTTTTTCCAGGGAGTCGCGCAGGTCCTCAAAATTATCGGTGTCCATCGGGTAAACACCGGCAAAAACCATCGGTTTTACCTCTTCAAAGCCTTTCACCGGTGTCTGGCATGGTCGTGCTACATGGGTAATGGTATCACCGACCTTGATCTCCCGGCTTACCTTGATACCGGTAATGACATAACCCACATCTCCAGTCCCAATTTCCGCAGATTCAAACTGGCCCATGCGCAACACACCAACTTCTTCTGCCACAACCTCTTTCCCTGTATTGTAAAACTTGATCTTGTCTCCCTTCTTCATCGAACCGTTCATGACACGCACATAAGCGATTACGCCCCGGTATGAATTGAACATGGAGTCAAAAATCATGGTCTGCAAGGGCGCCGTAGGGTCGCCGCTCGGGGCGGGGACACGGTCAACAACGGCAGAAAGGATTTCGGCGATACCAATGCCCGTTCGGCCAGAAGCTGATATGATTTCTTCACGCTTGCAACCTATCAGGTCGATGATTTGATCCTGTACCTCTTCCACCATCGCGCTTATCATATCCACTTTGTTCACAATAGGGATAATTTCAAGGTTATGGTCGACAGCGAGGTACAAATTGCTTATCGTTTGTGCCTGAATGCCCTGCGAGGCATCCACCAACAACAAGGCCCCTTCGCAAGCAGCAATCGAACGGCTCACTTCATAGGAAAAGTCCACGTGCCCCGGAGTGTCGATGAGGTTGAAAATATATTCTTCCCCATTGGCCGGGTGGATGTAGCGCATCTGCACAGCATGGCTCTTTATGGTGATACCGCGCTCGCGCTCGATGTCCATGTTGTCCAGGGCCTGGTCCTGCATGTCTCGCTGACTGATGGTGTTGGTATACTCCAACAAGCGGTCAGCCAACGTGCTTTTGCCGTGGTCAATGTGCGCAATGATGCAAAAATTTCGGATTTTTTTCATGAATAAGGTATGCGCCAAAATTTAATACTTTCCTAGTACTTTTTTTGGCGGGCGCAAAGATAATGAAATTGGGGCATGTGCCGCCAACTTTTAGTTGGCGTTACGTACCGCCAACTTTCAGTTGGTGCGGCTTGCCAACCAGGTTGGCGTTACGTACTGCCAACTTTCAGTTGGCGCGGCTTGCCAACCAAAGGT
>CAYVPM010000368.1:0-3944 GCA_964453475.1 uncultured Saprospiraceae bacterium
GTGGGGTACAACTTGTTTGCGTTCAAGGAAGCAAAAAAGTAAGGGGTAAATTAGAACGGCGCCAGGCTGCCGGTGGCCCACAAGAGGCCTGCTTCAGCCGTCTTCAATTCAGCCTGTAATTTCAACAGCTTCAACTGGGCATCCAGCCAGCGCTGCTCCCGTGTATTGATCAAGAAAATAGAGCTTTCCCCTTGTTGGAACTTCTCCTGTTCTCCTTCAAACAGGCGGCGGTAATTGGTGCTTATTTCTCCAAAAAGCTGCACCTGAGCCCGCAGGTTCAGCACGTCGTTGCCATATTGCCGAACTTTTGCCGATATATCCTGTATTTTTTGTTGAAGCTCCAGCTCTGTTTGCAGCACCTTGACCTGTGTGAGCTGATAATCGCCCCGCGCTTTTCGGTTGAGGAGCGGGTAGCTGAAATCGAGTCCCCATTTGATGTCGTTTGCCAATACGCCTGCGCCCTGTCCAGTGCTGCCGGGGAAAAATTCCCAGCCATTTCCCAGCAGGTAATAGCTTACATTGAGGGAGGGTTTCCGCTTTTCCAGTTTGAGCCGCCGCTCAGTGGCCAGTTGCCGGAGCTTCAACTGGTACAATTGGAGTTCGGGATGGCTGGCTTGTGCTTGCTGGACCAAGGCACTCAAATCCACTGCTGTTTCAGGGCGCAGGTCTGCCAAGGCAAATTCAGGGGCGGGGGGCAAGTTTTCTGCCGTTTGGGGCAGGTTGTCGTTTGTCCAGTAAAAGGCAGCCAGCGCAAAGGCGGTGTTTTGAGCCTCTGTCCGGGCAAATTGAAGGTCGAGCTGCCGGCTTTGCACTTGAATGAAAGATTCGAGGGTGTCAATGGCTGGCTTGTCGCCCTGTTGAAAGCTTTCCACCAGGCCCTGGTGGCGCGCCCTCGCTTGAGCCAGCACCGCTGTTGTCACCTTTAGCGATTCTTGGGCCAGCACCCAGTTCCAGAAGTTTTTTGCCGATTCGAGCAGCAAATCGTTGCGCATGGCGCGGCGTTGTGCAGCACCTATGTCCAGCCCCACGCGCGCGAGCTTCAAGTTGGCCCTGCGCTCGTCGAAGAGCAGCCCTTGTACGAGCGACCACTCCAGGCCGAAGTTGGCCTGCCCGTTTTTGGGGATTTTGTTTTCGGGGTTCAGGAAGTTCCCGTTTGCATAGTTGTAGGTGGCTTTCAATTCCAACCCGGCCCAGGTGGGCAGCTTGATCCCTGCTTCTGCGAACTGGAAGTAGTTCGTGCCGTTGAAATTTTTGTTGGAATAGTTGGCGAATGATTTTGGGTCGAAGCCGCCACGTGCGTGCAACTGGGCTGCCTGAGCCTGATCGAACTGGAGGTTCGACTGCCTGGCCACGGGATGGTATTCCAACACCTGCTGCTGGAATGTTGCCCAATCCAGGGTTTGGGCCAACACCCCGTGGCAGGTATGAAGGCTTGCCAGCAGCCAAATTCCGAAAAATATTTTGGTCCTCATTTTTTTCCGGTTTTGTCCTTCGGTTCTTGCTTGTCGCCAAAATCGCTGTACAAATCTGGCGGGAATCCGTTGATCAGGCGCCATAGCTCATACCAGAGCGGCACATCGTTCAACAAGGCTATCCCTTTAGCGCCACCGCCAGGAATCAGCGCCGATGGCCAGGGCTGTTCGGCATCATCTGGCGCCACCAACACCCGGAATTTGCCGTTGGCGCTGATGTTGCGGTCGATGGCCACCACCCTGCCGCTGAAAGTGCCCAGTGAAACGCCCGGCCAGCCGCTGAAGAAAAATGCCGGCCAGCCATCAAAAATAAAGCGCACTTTGTTGTGCACCGACAACAGGGGAATATCGAGGGGCTTGACATAAAGCTCCACTGCCAGTTGATAATCAGCAGGTTGTATGCTCACTACGGGGTCGCCATCTTTGATTATTTCCCCGATACCCGGCGCCAAGGCCTTCACGATGTATCCATCTTGCGGGGCAACGACATAGTAAAAAGCCGAGCGGCGGGCGTAGTTTTCCTGTTCGATCTGGAGCTTGCTCACCGTGCCCACTGCATCAAATTGTTCGCCCAGGGTGCTGAAGCGCTCGCTTTCGGCTTTGGCTATTTTATTTGCTGTTTCGTTTTGCACCAAACGCAGTTCTGTACGGTAAATTTCCAGGTCGTTTCGGCTGGCGTCGAGTTGGTTGGTGGCGGCGACGATTTTGGTTTCCGCTTCCTGGCGTTTCAGCCGTTTCTCTTCCAGTTCGGTCAGCGATTTCAGCCCCTTGTCGTACAGCGCTTTTGTGCCCTCCAACTGCCGCTGCGCAACCTGAAGGTCGATGTTCGCCTGGATAACCTTGAGGCTGTCGCTGTTTATCTTGAGCATTGCCTGGGCTATTTTCTGTCGTATTTGTTGGGTTTTGCTTTGCAGTTCCTGCCGCATGGCGCCCACCTGTTCGGTCAACGCGCCCGCTTTTTGGGAATAGGATTCGATGGCCCCTTGTTTGGCGTCCACCTGCTTTCCGATGCGCTGCACGAGTTGCGGATCGAAATAATCCGCTTTTACTTCGGAGAGGTGAACAATCGTATCGCCCCGTTTCACGGCCTGCCCTTCCACGACAAACCAGTGTTCTATGCGGCCTGAAATGGTGGCATGGACGGTTTGAGGGCGCTGTTCGGGGCGCAAAGTGGTCACACGGCCATTGGCGCGCACGTTTTGCGTCCAGGGCAAGAGCATAAAAAACCCGAACACGATCAGCAGCAAGAGCAGCAAGCGTTTGAAAGAAAGGTGCCCTCGTGGCATCTTGGTCCGTTGAAAAGCTTTTAAACGGCTCAAATCCTGGCCTTCAGGACTGCGGTTGTTTGATATATTGAGCATCAGGCTATTATGGAAAAGTTAGGGAATTAACGCTATTTTTCTGATCAGAACATGGTATGGAATACCTTTTCAAAATGTTCGGTTTTTTGGACGGCCTCAAAATTGCCGTCAAAAACGACCCTACCTGCATCCAGTACAATAATCCGGTCGCAAAATGCCGCCAGCAATGGGTCTTCACTGGCACAGATAAGGGTCCAGTTGTGCTTTTTATCGGTCAAAAAATGGGACAAAAGCACCCGGTCGCGTTGGTTCATCTTTCCCAATGGCTGTTCCATGACCAGAAGCCCCGGTGATAGGATCACAGACCGGGCAATCAGGATTTTTGATATAATGCTGCCGGGGATGTTTTTGCCGCCTGGCAGCAATTCGCTATCAATACCCTTTGAAGCATTTTGGACGAAACTGCTCAGCCCGACCTGTTCTACCACCTGCAACAGTTTTTGCATGGAAATAGCAGGGTTCCCCATGGTGATGTTGTCGCGGATACTGCCCTTGAACAAATCTTCCTGAGAAGACAAGTCGCCGATGCGTTCGCGCAGGCTGCGGAGGTTGATATTCCTTTTCGGCAAGCCATTGAACAACAGCGCCCCAGTAAAATTGCGTTTCAAGACCGACAAAACTTGCATCAAGGTACTGCGTCCCGACCCACCATAACCGGCTATGAGCACGCGTTCTCCTGGTGCGATCTTCAAATTGATATCTTCGAGCACAGGCCCCTCCCCATCCGCATATTGATAACCGAGGTTGCGCATTTCTACTTCTATGGCCTGGTTAGGCTTGCTGAATTCTTCTACTTTAATGCCTCCTTCCCGCTCCAAGGGAAGGTCGGCAACCTGGCCCAGCTTTTCCGTGGCTGTAATAACATCATAGCCCGTCTCGTGGAGGGCGATCAGTTTATCCACAGCTTCGATGACATAGATGACCAAAATTTCAGCGGCAATAAACTGGCCGATGTTCAACTCGTTCTGGACGACGAGCAGGCTGCCCAAAATCAAAAAGCCGCCCAGCACCAGCACGCGGAACACCATACCGCCAACAAACTTGGCCATCAAAACCCGCCAGTGCCTGGCACGCGCATCGAGGTATTCCACGGTAAGGTTGTCGGTATGGC
>CAYVPM010000368.1:3954-4606 GCA_964453475.1 uncultured Saprospiraceae bacterium
GCGCAGGGTAAAGGTTTCCTCACCGGCCAACTTGAAAGTAGAAGCCATACGGCCCAGTTCCTCCAGCCAATAGGCTATTTTGTACTTAAACTTGGATTCCAGCAAGCTGCTTTTTATGCCAATGGGCGCCGCCCAATAAAAAAACAGGGTCAGCACCAACAATAACAGCAAAGAAAAAGTAACAAAAGCAGCGTGGTAGATGGACAGCAGCAACAGGCTGAACATGATCTGCAACAGCGCCGTACTGCCTTCAATGAGCAATTTGGGCAGGCCTTTTTGCAAGGTTAAGGTGTCGAAAAAACGGTTGACAAGCTCCGGGATATGTTCCTGCCGCAACGCCTCCAGGTCGAGACGGGGTATCCGCAGGGAAAACTCTATGGAAGAATCAGCAAAAATCCGGCGCTGCATATACTCCATCACCGACAATTGCATGAGCCGCAACACGGCGGCCAGCAGTACGCCCACGACGACGAACAAGACCAAAACACCCCAGGAAGCACTAAGTGCGCCACCTGAAATCTGGCCGATAATGGCCTGGATGCCAAGGGGCAAGGATAAGTTGATTAAGCCCGCAACCACGGCGTACAACAGGATATAACGAATCTCTTTCCGGTATTGTCCAAGAAGCCGGAGGAGACGGCGAACTGGCGTC
>CAYVPM010000369.1:0-4592 GCA_964453475.1 uncultured Saprospiraceae bacterium
GAGACGATGGTTTGCAGGCCGTTTGGCGTGTAATCCATCCAACATTTCTCGGCGTCAGCTTCAAAATGAAGTTGTATCTTTTTGTCCTCGGCAAGGGAGTGGAATGATTCGAGTAAGTATTTCAAATAAAGCAATACATCACTTTGCACATAGTTTAGGCGCATGGAACCGGCCTCTACTTTTGCCAAATCGAGGATCTGGTTGAGCAGGTTAAGCAAGTGTCGGCCCTGCCGCCGGATGGCTGCCAGGCCGCTGTGCTGATAGTTCAAGGCTTCTTTGTCAAGTTGTTCGGCTTCCCCTAAAATCACTGTAAGCGGAGTTCGGAACTCATGGCTGATGTTGGTGAAAAACTTTGTTTTAAAATGGTCAAGCTCCTGTAATCGCCGGGCTTCAGCAGCGGCCAGTTTTCTGCGCACTCTCAGCTTGTAAACGATGTACAGGGTGCCAAAAATGGCTATGGAAAAAAGCAGGATTGAGCCCCAGGGATAGCGCACATGGATGGTAAGGGGCTGTATGGCACATTCCCAATGTTCGCGGTCGTCAGACACGGTGCTGCTTTCCACATAAAGGGTGTATGTCCTGGGGAATAGGTTTGTCAGCGTGATCTCACGGCCATTGCCCAAGGGTTGCCAATTTTCGAGGGAAGGGAACCCTTCCAACCTGTAGCGATAAACTTGTTTTTCCGGGTTAGTGAAATTCAGGGCAGCTACCTGGAACGAGATAACTTTTTGGTCGTAATCCAATTCGATCTCGCTCGTCAGGTAGTCGGCCTGCTTCAGTATACTATCAGCGCCACCGGGTTTCAATGCTTGGTTGAAAAGACTGGTCTTGACAATATACATGGGGAACGTGTCGTACTCCAACTTTAGCATCTGAGGGTCAAAAACATTAAGCCCCCCGATGCCGGCGAAGAGCAAACGCCCGTCTTTTAATGCCAGGCAACTGTTTGTTGGGTAGTATTCGGCGTTCAGACCGTTGGATTGGGTCAGCCATAAAAACCTTCCTTGCGTGTATTTTGCAATACCCCTGCTTTCGCTTGTCGCCCAAATAGCGCCATCTTTATCTTCCAATAACCCGGTGATTTTGTCTTCGGGCAGCCCGTCTTTTTTGAAAAATCGCTGCCATTGCTGCTTTTTGGGGTCGAACAGGTTCAGCCCTGCATCAGTACCGAACCACATCTGCCCCTGGCGATCTTCAAAGATGACGCGCACATGGTTGTTGCTGATGGAGTTGGCAGAGTCGATGTAAAATTGGTGCCGGACGAATGAAAGGTCGCCCATATTTTGTGCCGCCTTGTTCAGTTCCTGAGCTGAAAGCATGTTCACGCCACGCATTGTAGCTATCCAGAGGTTGCCGTTTCGGTCGGTATGCAGGTCCGTGATATCTGGATTGGAAAGGCTTCGGTCGTTTGCCGGGGCTGTGCCAAACTGCATATATTGCCCTGTTAGCGGATCTTTCCGATTTAATGCGCCTAAGCTTCCCATCCATATTGCGCCATTTCTGTCTTCTGCAAAAGCGGTGTTCCGCGCTCCTGTCGGGTTTTGAGCATTATTTGTGCTTTTAGCTTTAACCAGCCTGTCAATCAACTGCAGGTTTTTAGTGTTGATCACAAAAAATGTGTCCCTGGAAGTGCCTGCGAACAGGCGCCCTTTGGTATCGGCAAACAAGGCGGTAAAACCCTTTCCCAGTTTTTCAAATTGATGAATGGTTTCACCGGGCAAAAAAGTGCAAAGCCCTTTTTCAGAAGCCAGCCAGATCCGTTCGCCGGTTTGAAGCACGTGTGGCCCCTCGTTTAAAATGCTGAGCGAAGGCAGTAATTTCTGAACCTCTGGCCAATTATTGCCCTGGAGCCTGGTAGCTTTTTTGTCCAATAAGCTCAAGCCGCCATCTGCCGACACCCAGATATTTCCCCTTCTATCCTCATAAATTCCGTGAACGCCGCCCTCTGAAACTGAATTCCTGTCAAGAGGATTGTGGGGAATTGGCTCAAATGTTCCTTTTTCTGGGTCGAAGCGGAGCAATCCAGCCTCTGTTCCTACCCAATAATCGCCGCTGAGGCTGTCTTGAAGTACACGATGGATATAATCGTAAGCGGATTTGTTAGGAACAGTTAAATGCTGACTGGGAAAATAGTGTACGAAAGTGTCGGGAGGCACGAATTTGTTCAACCCTTTTCGTGTGCAAACCCAAATCTGGTTTTTTTTGTCCTGAAAGATATCGGATACATATTTGTAGCTTAGGCCTGCACCGATATGACCATCAACACCTGGGTAAAAATATTTAAATTCACCGGTAGCAGGGTTGAGGAAAGCAAGCCCCTCCTGTGTTCCGAACCAAATCAGCCCGTCCCGGCTGGGAAATACGGATAACAGGTATCGGTTGCCTTTGAGTGTATCTTTTCCGATTCCCTCAGGCCGATAATTGATAAAAGAATCCCTTTCGCAGATGTATCGGCTCAAACCCAATCCACGTGTGCCCAGCCAAATATCCCCGTTTAGGTCGCCGCAAAGGGCGTTGAGTGCATCCATTGCCAATCGGTTTTCCCCGGTCCGAAAGCTTTGGAAGCGCTCCGTTTTTCTGTCGAATCGCACGAACCCGGAATTGAAGGTTGGAAACCAGATATCGGTGTTTTTATCTTCAAAAAAAGCATGGTAGGCGATAAAATTGTCGGGCAGGGAATTTGAATCTCCCGGAATATGTTCAAAATGCTTGCAGGTATAGCCGTCGAACCGGTACAATCCGCCCCAGGTGCCAATCCACACAAACCCGTAACTGTCCTGAAAAACACAGGTTGGCTTGATGCCTGTTAAACCTTGCTCCTTGCCAATGCGCAAAAAGCGGGATGGTGTTGCACCATCAATTGCCTGTACCCAAACGGGCATTTGTGGGGCAAGGCCAAAAAGCAACAACAAAAGCCAAGGCTTGAGCACAGGGTATTTTATTCGTTGAATCACGGGTTCATATTATTAGCGGTGAAAACACAAACTGGAGTTTTTGCGCTACAGGAAGATTCTGTTTGTTTCGGTTTTAGGCTCTTGTATTTTGAATTAATATTTTTTTTCAATACAAAAGTATGGTATTGAAAAATATTGCAAAACCACATTCTTCCGAATTCAAGTGCTGGCACCTTTGTTACAGATTTTGGCCCAGTTGTTTTTTGTTGGATGCCGCATGTCGGTAATGGGGCAGGCTTTTCATCCCCCAAATCATTTTTAACAAAGTATATTTGCCTTCATTCTATTTGAAATAGCTTCCAGCAATTATTGCCAAGTTAAATGTACCGGAACCCTGAGCAGGCAGCAACCACATGTTGATGTGGCCGCAGGCACCATTCATAACTCATAACAAAAAAAATGCGCCTTCCCCTGGAATTCTACACCCGCACCGACGTTGTCCAAATTGCCCGGGACTTGATCGGCAAGGTTTTAATTACCGAATTTGACGGCCAGCGCACGGCGGGCATCATTACTGAAACCGAGGCCTACCGGGCGCCCGACGACCGCGCCTGCCATGCCTATGGCAACCGCCGCACGGCGCGTACGGAAGTTATGTTTCAGGAGGGCGGCAGGGCGTACATTTATATTTGTTATGGCATCCATCACCTGTTTAACGTGGTCACAGGGCCGGATGGAATGGCCCATGCGGTATTGATTCGCGGCATAGAACCGATTGAGGGTCAGGAGCTTATGCTTGAGCGGCGGCAGTTGTTGGGCAGTGCCAACATTCAGAAAGTGAGCCCCCCGCTCAGCACGGGCCCTGGATCATTGGCTCAGGCATTGGGCTTGCACAGCAGCATGTCGGGCCAAAGTTTGTTGGGTGACGATTCCCCGGTCTGGATTGAAAGCAGGGGAAACGACAGCGGGGGGGCGGGCGATATCGGCGTTGGCCGGCGCATAGGGGTGGAAAGTGCAGGGGATTGTGCCGCAAGGCCCTGGCGATTCTGGCTCAAGACATCAAAGTTTTTCAAAAAGCCGCTTCCTTGACATTTATGACCGTTTTCTGTAATAACATGCAAAGGAATAAAGTTTTGTGCTAATTTTGAGCCGCAGGATGAAACAGCAACCATCCAGCGGCTTGGCCGAGGGCAGGCACGGCAGGGGTGGTGGCTGGTTATCGGTACGAATCAATTCTTTTGTGAAACCACTTATACTATTCAACGCTCAGTTCTCAAGCTACGGGGCAGAGCATTTTTCATGGCTGCTTGCCGGTGTACTCAGTACATTTTGCTGGATATGGCTGGGCAGGAAACAAGTGCATGAAACGGGAAAAAGGCGGGTCGGGCTGATGATGAGCTTGCTGCCCGTGTTTTTATGGCTGTTGCTGTCGGGTTACATGCTGTTTTTTGTGCGCCCGATCGACATTGGTCTGATTTTGCCTTTTCATGTCTGTTATTTCCTGAACTTGTTGATGCCCGTGCTGATGTGGCGGCGCTCCTATTTCCTTTTTGAGATATCCTATTTCATGATAATGGGCGGCTGTATTCAGGCCCTTATTACCCCTGATGTGCAGACAACATTCCCGCATTACATGAACCTGCGCTATTTCGTAATTCATATTTGCCTGGTGCAGAGTATGTTGTTTGCCATTTTTGT
>CAYVPM010000370.1:0-4589 GCA_964453475.1 uncultured Saprospiraceae bacterium
GGTTAGAAACACTGATATTCCGTTCCTTGATCAGCATCGTAAGGTAATCGTTGATTTGCTTTCGGGTGATCTGGCTGGGTTTTATGCTGCCATAATGCTTGATAAATTGCCGGAAGCAGTTCTTATAGCTTTTTACTGTACGCCAACTGTATCGTTTCAGAATTAGTACCTGTTCCAAAGCGGTTACGGCTGCTTCATAGCGAGCAGGGACAACCGTTGGCTGCATCTTCCGTTCAGGAAGAGGTGCATCCAATCGTTCGGGAATATCTTCAACGGGCGTAAATGCCCATTGCAAAACCCGCGCATCGAAATACTTCTGTAAAAACCGAAGCGTGAGTTTGGTATAGGGCACCGTCCAAACCTTACATTGAGGCTCCCAACGGCGACCGTGCATACTTTTGATCACCGGAAGGTGCTCAGGCACCAGCTCTGGGGGCACATACAGGCAAAGCAGCGCCTTATCCAAAGGAAACAAGTTGACGGAAATGGCATGGGTCGGGTAGGCAATGTCATCGTGCGGCGTAATGGCCGTGCCCTTTCCATTGGGCAAAGGAGCGCGTGGGGCCTTGGGTTCTTCCAAAAGTTGCCTTTTGGAGTGGTCTAATGGCTTGGAAGTTTTATACAAGCCGGTGGCTCCTTCCGTTTTCACGATCTCACAACCTTTAAAAACAGATTTTAGGCTTGCCCATGCCTCGGGGGTATATGGTATGTGCCAGCAATTGAGTTCAGGCGCCCAGCGGCTCCCGATAATTTGTTTCATTCGACCAGGGATTATGCCTGGATGGAATTTACGGATCAACAGATTTTGATCGTACGGAAATCCGGCTAATGCTTCGTCCCCCAATTCATTTGCCGACTTCCCCCTCACCGCATAAACTCCCAACCCGTCCGATATCCCCCATATTCCCCGCAATAGTCCAAAAACGCCTGATAAAACCGGTTCTGGCCGATGGTGGCCGAATCGCCGATCACCACCAGCATCATGCGCGCGCGGGTCATGGCCACGTTCATGCGGCGGTAGTCCTGCAGGAAACCGATTTCGTGCTTGTCGTTGGAGCGTACCAGGCTGATGTAGATCAGGTCGCGCTCCTGGCCCTGAAAGCCGTCGATGGTGCTGATGGCGGCCTTGCCCGCGCTGAGCAGGGGCGCCAGCACGGGGTCGTCGCGGAACATTTCTTCCAGCTGGTTCACTTGTTCGCGGTAGGGGGAGAGCACGCCAATGCTGGGCAGCAACTCCATGGCCGGCAGGCCCGGCGTTTCCAGGTACGCATATTGTTGCAGCAACTGCATCAGGTGCTCACGGACCAATAAGGCTTCTTCCGGGTTGAAGCGGCTCAGGTTGCGATGCAGCGCTGCCGGACTTTCCTGCAGGCGCTCCTGAAAGCCGCAGCCGGCGGTATCGATAAAGGTGACGCTGTTTTCCGGGATGGGGAGGTTGGGCAGGGTATGTGCAGCCACGGTGTCGTGGGCCTGCAGGGCGCCGTTGTAAAAGTATTGGTTGGAAAAGCCCATGATGGCCTGGTGCATGCGGTATTGCACCGTGAGCAGGCTCACCTGCTCCGGCAGGGCCTCCAGGCAGCGCTCAATCAGGGTGACGGACAGCCCCTGCCGCGCGGCATCCAGGTCTTTCACCGTGGGTGGCAACTGGAAGGGGTCGCCGGCCAGCACCACACGGCTGCACTTGGAGATGGGTATCCAGCAAGCGGGTTCCAGGGCCTGGGCCGCCTCATCGATCACGCAGGTGCGAAAATGCCGCTTGTCGAGCAGGGGGTGCGCTGCGCCCACGAGCGTGCAGGTGATGGCCTGGGCGCCGCTGAGTATTTCCTCCACGATGCGGTCTTCGAGCATCCGCGCCCAGGCGTCCAGGTCTTTTGCCTGGTTTTTGAGGTGGACGCGCTCCTGCCGGTCTTCCGCCCTGAAACTGCGCTTGAAACGCCGCGCCTGCCGCCGGTATTCCGCCGCTTCGATCTTTACCTTTTTGATGTTTTTGGCTTCGGGGTGGGCTGCCAGCAGCGCGTCCACGGTGTGTTGCAGCACGCTGTCGTCCACCCGGCTGATGTTGCCGATGCGCACCACATTGAGCCCCTGGTCGGCCAGGCGCTCGGTGAGCAGGTCGGCGGCGGTATTGCTGGGCGCCGTTACGAGCACGGTACTTTCTGTTTTGCCCAATGCTTTGATGGCGGCCACGAGGGTAGTCGTTTTCCCCGTGCCGGGCGGACCGTGGATGATGGCCACATCGCGGTTGTGGAGGATGTGCCGCACGGCTTCGCGCTGGGAATCGTTCAGGTGTGCGGCTATGGTTTCATCGCCGGCTTCTATTGCGGAATTGCGCTGCGAACCTTCCTTCTTGGGGGGCAGGGTAGGGCACAAGGCTCCCCGCAGTTCCGCCAGCCGGTCGCCCCGGGCTTTCATCACCGCTTCCAGCGCCCGTTCCATTTCGCGGTAACTGCGGTCGTCGAAAAGCATATCGACGCCGATCTGTCCGGCATTTAACCAATCTGGCACGTCGCGGGCGTTGAGGATGATCTTCATGCGGTTGCGCTCCACATAGTTGATCACTCCTTGTTTTTCAGGCTGGTCGGCGTGTTGGGCCTGGGTGAACAGGCTCACGGCCTGGCCGGCGCGGAGCTGGTGCGGTTGGTTCAGGTGGGTGGTACGCTCCACGACGACGAATGCTTTGTCGCCGAGCGCGAACCCGGTATTGATGACATTGAGCGGGTACCAGGTGTAGCCCTGTTCCACCCTGGCTGACAGCGGATTTTCCCGCACCAGTTGCAAGAACGCGCGGTGGTCGGCTTCTTTTTCCTGCCGGAGCAGTTGGAGTAGTTTTTGAAAATGTTGCTGTTGTTGCTCGTTTGTCATGCTGGCCGGTGAAAGTACGGCGGGTGTGGCCATTGAAGGGCCGAATCGGGCTGCATTTATGGCGCGGCAAACTGAAATTTCATTTTTTGCAGGAAGGCTACGTCAAGCTTGACGGCAATTTCCTCGCTGCTGAAATTAAACAGGTTCCGGACTGCCTGCTTTTTAAGCACTTCAACAAATTCCTGGCCGATACCCTCCTTTGTCAGTACGGTGTTGATCAGCGCGGGGTTCTCCCAAAGCAGTTCGGCAAGCCGGGGGTGTTGTTGTTTCAAGATCGTCCAGAGTATCAATTGTTCTTCTTCAACATGTTGATCGTACAAAATTGAAATCGCTTTGGCCGTGCCGATATCGTTCACCAGCCTTTTCATGGCCCTTGGGTTGGGCTCGATCAAATCCACGAAAGCCATTAAATTGTGTTTTATTGTTGTGTCTTCGTTGTGGATGGCGGTCGTCCGCACGATTTCTTCGCGGTACAGCTGTTTCTTCAAGGGGTCTTTCGTTTGTTCGATCAGGCCCAGTTTTTCCGAAAGGGTAGGGGCCTGTTGCACTTCCTGTACAACGTTGGCCTCTGTTGCGGCCATGTCCGATTTTTTGCGCGGCCGCAGCAAACTTTCCCAATAAATCCGCTTTTGAGCTGCCGATATATCGGGCAATTCAACGATCAGCTGAAAGATTTTATCCAGAAAGACCAGTCCGAATGGTTTGGTAACGGTAGCAATAGCATCTGAAAAGGTCTCGTATTGCTCCTCGAACATGGTTTTGAGCCAGCGCCGGTCGGCTGCAATAACGTACACAACGGGCGCTTTCCTGAAAATGGTCTGCAAACCTTCCAGCAGCTTGATTCCGTAATCTCGGTTGCAGCGGTCGAGGTCGTCGATAAAAACGGCAACCGGATAACCCACTTCCTGGATCATCTGCCGGTAATGTTCCGACAGCTTGTGCATTGGGTCGGCGCTATTGGCTTCGATAAATTTCTGGGCGGCTTTTGACGATCCGTTGGCGAGGGGCAAGTTTGCGCTGAGGGATTTTGCCGTTGACCAGACAAAGCCTAAAAAGGTGACGATTTGGGCGATCCATATCGAATCGAGTTTGCCGCCATAGAACAGGCTCAGCACGAACATTGTCAATGCCAATATGGCGGTTATCGTGTAACCGGTGCTCATGCGCCAGCGCCACAACCGTTCCTTGCACCACAGCACCAGCCATTGACGTATACTTTTTGCCTTGACTTTGGCGCTTATTTCCTGATAAACGGCGTTCATCAAAAACCACCAGGGCGGATCGAGCCGCTGGTTTTCCCAGGCGTTGAAACTGACCACCAGCCAATCCCGGTCAGCTTTGGTCTTTTCAGGGTTCTTTGCTTTTTCCAGTTCTCTTTCCAAAAAGCCAAGCAAGGTGGACTTCCCGGAACCCCAAGCGCCGTCGATTTGCATAAAAAATGCGCCATTCGTTTGAATATCGCGGTTGTACACAAAGCGCAGCCGGTTGGCCAGGTAGGTTGCCAGCGGTTTCCTTGAAAGCGTGTCGTGTGGAAGGGGCAGTCGCCCATGAATTCGTATCCCGCCATCACCATGCGGGCGACCCAGAAGAAGATGATGTCGCCGGCGGTGACCAGCACGTCCGTGGGATAGAAGCGCCGCAGAGCCGGTGTCTCGTCGGGCCAGCCGAGAGTCGAGAACGGCCAGAGCCAGGAGCGACGTCTTCCACATGTCCGTCATGGTAAACCC
>CAYVPM010000371.1:0-4587 GCA_964453475.1 uncultured Saprospiraceae bacterium
TAGAGTACGCGTCTGGGGGGCGCGTGGTCGCAAGTTCGAATCTTGTCATCCCGACCATTTTTTTGCACGGTGCAGATATAGTGCAGAAACTCAAAGAATTTTGCCCTGGTTCTCTTCAACCAAGTGACGCAAAATTAAGATTTTTTTTGTTGAAAAACCTTGCCTGGGTGATGCCTGGGCAAGGTTTTTTCTTTTTTCACACACCCAAAAACTTGCTTTTTCACGAAATCGGACTATAATCAGGGCATTTACCCCATTCTGCTAATGGAAACACAAACAGGAAAAGGCAATGAGTTTACCGAATCAATGCTTCAGTTAGTTCACCAAAATTGATTGCCAGAGAGGACTTTGACTTTGGTAAAGGAAGCTTGTGAATGGATTGAAATAAATTTACCATCCCTCACTGACTTCGGTGAAAAACTTAAAGTAGTTCAACTCTATACTTCTGCTAAAGTTAGCGAACTTGAAAACTCAAACCTGAAGTTGGGTAATGAGTTTTTGGAAGCAAATAAACTAAGAATGGAAAGTCTGTTTGAGCAACAAAAAGAACTTTTAGAAAATCAATCAAATTTAATTTTCAGGCTCGATAAAAGTAACACTGACCAAAATGAACGCATTAAAGAACTCCAATCTTTGTTACAAGCTCCCGCTCCAATAGTCTTGAATTAGTCAATCAAGATTGTAACGTACACTACAAAACCTATTGTTGCAAATATTTCTTCAATGCTCGCTCCCCAGATAATTCAATCTGACTTCGCTCAAGTGAATTTTGAAGTGACCAAATCCTTGCTTGGAGATTTTGCTCCTGGTTATAATTTGACTGACGCTCTTCCTCCATTTTAGTTTGAAGATTATTCTGTTGCTGAAGGAGTTTAAGGTTATTGACTACACTTTGGTTTTGAAGGAGTAATTGTTTAATATCAGTTTCTCTTTCTCTAAGCAAATTTTCATTTTCCCTTTGAATCAAGCCCATACTCTGAAGTTGAATATCATTTTCAAGGTACTTCTTATTCAGTTCCAATATTAGTGCAGAAGCATTATTTCTGAACTCTCCATCTTTAATTTTCAGTATCATTTCAGTTAGGTCATTTTGATTCTTCTGAAAATCTACTTTGGCTTGTGCTAATGTGTTTTGAGCTTCCAGTTTTCCTCTATTCATCTCTAATAATTGTTTCTCATTCCTAATATTTTTTTGCTCTATGTCATTCATCTGTTTTTGAATTTGGACATTTTGTTCCCTAACTTGAATACCCATTTCTGCCAGTTTATCAGCTATTTCCAATTTAATTCTTTCGGCTTGCAAGTTTTTAGAATCTTGGAGGTTTATCGTTTCACCCATTTTCAAAAGGTTTTCTTTTGCTGCAATCTCAAATTTTTGATATTCATTTGTTTTTTGCATAGCAAACTCCTTCATGGACAAAGACTCAGAATTTAGTTCATTTCTCAAACTAATAAAATCAATTTGCATTTGCTTTCTGTCTAAGTCAATCATTGCTTTCTCTATTTTATTATCTTGCTTTGCCCTATTTAGCTCTTCTTCTTTTAACTTGCTCTCCAAAAAATCTTTTGTTTTTTTAACATTCAGTTCTGTCTCCTCGTTTTTAATTTGTTGACTCGCCCTATCCAATTCATCTTTCTTTAATTTTTGTTCAATTTCAAAAAGATGTTTTTCCCTGTTTAGTTCCTCTAAGTGTAATTTGTTCTTAATATCTTCGTTTTCAACTTTATTTTCAAATAAAAGTTTTTGAACCTTAAAATCTTCATCCTTCCTTGATAAACCTTCTTTTAACAATTCCGCCTGCATCTCAAATTGCTCCACTTTAAGTTCAATCTTCGCTTTATTCATTTCAAGCAAATGTTTTTCATTTTCTGATTTATTCAATTCAATGTTCAGTTTTATTTCATTTGCCCATTTTTCTGTCTCAGTTAATAGCTGCCTTTTTGCAAGTAGTTCTTCAGTCTGTGAAATCTCTTTTAATCGAGATGATAATTCATCAAAAAACTTTCTATTCCATTCATTGTCATTAGTGGAATAAGTAGTATTTTCTAATATCTTTTCAGCTACTATTTTATTGGTAATTTCGCTTCTAATTTGTTCGTTTTTATAAACCAATGTTTCATTTTCTAAACACAACGTTGAAATTCTCTCTTCTAATTTTTTACAATCATTAATAAGTTCGTCGGTTACTTTATGGTGCAAATCTTTCAATGTATTTATTTCTAATTCAAACTTTTCTCTTAAATTAGATAATTGCTGTTCATAGTCATCCTTCATAAAACTAATTTCCTTATTAGGTACATCATTATTTTGGGCAAGCATTTGCTCTTTAACTTTAGCAAATTCTTTATTCAATTTATCAACAACTTCCTGATGAGATTCTTTAAGTGCCTTAATCTCGTTCTTATGCAACTCTATTAAATTAAGATAGTCTTCACTTTTTTTATAAAAAGCATTATGTAACTCATTAAATTTATCCTGTGCTTTTTTTGCATATTCAGAAACAATGTTCTTTTGTCTGTCTATTTCTTGTTCTAAAGCAATTAAATATTTTTTTAAATCATCACTATATTGCACGAAACTGGCAGATTCACGCCCGATTTCGTAGTCAAAAGATTCAATTTCTTTTTGAAAACAGGAATTATTATGTTCAATAACTTTACACCATTCAGATAAAGTATATGTTACGTGTAACAATAAAATGTAATTATTCTTTTCAAATTCGATTTCATTTTTGAAGTTCTCAGGTTTTATATCATTTGGAAGGAAATATTCAAAAAGCTTCAATGTTGGTTTATCGGCAAGGTCATTTCTTCTTAACATTCCCACAAAATAAAACATTGTTTTGTGCTTACTCTCATCAGAGGAAATTTGGCCAAAAATAGTTTTCGGCAGTATGTTATAATCGCCAAAAACGTTAAATGAATTTTCAACTTCATCTTTTTCAAATGAGGTTATATCAAGAAGCGCTGGAATTCTATCACCTGGTATATTCGACTTCCACTTCCAAGGCAATTTGATATACTCATAACCTAATATAGAGTCGTATTTAAAGGATTTATTGTAATTTTTAAATAAGTTATCTATTACTGCCCTTTTCTCTAAGTACTCTGTGTTTAGTTTAGTATATTCACTTTTCACCTTCTCAATCTTAGATAGAACTTCACAGGCCGAATAAAGCAAAACTATGTAGTCTATTTGCGTCAGTTTAAAACTGTTTTTATTGAAGTTTGTTGCTATATCAGTAATTGAATAACAAAACACGTTATTACCTGCACCTACCGATGGAGTTCTAAAGATTTGAAGTTCTCCTTTGCGCATCCCCCCTCGGATTCTTATACTTTCTAATGTACCAATCTGATACATCAAAAATGGGAACTTGCTCAAATCTGCACCTATATGATAAAACAAATTTTCCATTTTGTCTTCCTAATTTTTTCTCCAACCATGTTTCAGGTTGAAAATTTTGATTAATTGTTTATTCAAGTTCAAAGGGATGGCTATTTTTGCCGACATGAAACTTGACGTTACAAAGATATTTCCTTCCAGCCAAATGGAGGCACTTCTTGTTGATAAAATCAACGAAATTGAAAGCTGTATTGAGGTCGGCGAAATTGCCAACATGTTGATTGAGGAAAATTCTGTTACGCTGCTTATGGAGGAATGGGTGAAACGGATTGAAGCCGTAAAAGATGAACTTCGGAAGTTAGAAGGAATAACCAAACACCCGGTTCGAGAATCTGTATATGACATGCTTCAACATGAACGAGGTTTAACCTTAGAGGAATTCAAGGAACTGTTTTACATAACTACTCAAGACAATACGAACTGGACTAAATATCAAGGATTCAGGTTATTCAACATCATTTCAGAAAGACAACGCCTACAATTTATCAATAAATACACACCCGATGCGGAAGGATATGTTCAGGCACTTATGAAGGCGAACCTCAGCGTTATGAGTTTTTTTTTGGGTGGACGTTTAAAAGCCTACTTGCCACTGCCTAAGCTCAAAATGCACTCCTACATCGTTGCCCCAACGGGTTCAGGCAAATCTGAACTCATTAGGGCAATTTTTTATGAACTCCAAAAGAAGTACGAAAAGTTCAGTTTCGTCCTTATTGACCCGCACGGCGACCTCGCAAAGAAGGTTAAGCGTTTTCACCTAAACATTGATAAAGAAAGGGTCATTTACATTGACCCATTCTTGAAAGATGGATACAGCCCGACTTTCAACGTTTTCGATGTGGGAGAAAAATCTATCAAGAACCTTTCCCATACTGCGGAACAAATCATCATTTCTTTTGAAGAGGTACTAAGCAGAGAGGGAGGAGAACTGAGTGAAAGCATGGTCAACATGCTGGAAAAAAGCATCTACTTTTTACTGGAAAGAGACGGCTCTACCTTGGTTGACCTGGCCGACTTGCTCAATGCACAGCCCGATATTTTACAAGAAGCCATTGAATACAGTGAGTATTTCAATGAAAGGTTTTTGAGAACCGAAAAGAGGTCGAGAGATGCCCTTCTATACAGAATAGAAAGGCTGCTCTACTCCCCTGCTCTGAAGCCTTTGGTTTCAGTACAAAGTA
>CAYVPM010000372.1:0-4573 GCA_964453475.1 uncultured Saprospiraceae bacterium
TGGTCCGCAATCTACAGGTCCTGCGCGGTATCAGGCTGGTCAGCGCTGCGACGCTAGATGAGGGCCTGCTCCTCAATGACATTTCGGTTGATCTCGACAAGATACGTACGACACAGGGCTTAAGCGAAAATACACACCCGCTTTTGAGCGAATTTGACCTGGTGATACCGGTAATGCACAAAAACACAGCCATTGCCTACGCCTTTCTGGGTGGTTTCCGCGATGAAGACGATGTGTACAGCAAGGTGCAATTTGTCACTACAATCACCAATGTAATTGCCGTTGCCATTGAAAACAAACGGCTGTTCAAATCGCAGGTTCAGCAGCAGATCGTAAACCGCGAGGTGGAGCTTGCTGCTGAAATCCAACAGGCATTGGTGCCAAACCGCCTTCCCTCCGGCGACAGCTACCAATTGTCGAGCATCTACAAACCCCACTTTGCCGTGGGCGGCGATTATTACGATGTGGTGGAGTTTCCCGACGGCCAGATCGCGTTCTGTATCGCCGATATTACCGGGAAAGGGGTGTCTGCAGCGCTGCTTATGGCCAATTTCCAGGCCAATTTCCGCGCCCTGGTATCACGCCGCCCCGCCCTGGAGGAATTGGTGAAAGATATGAATGCTGCTGTGTTCAACGTGACACAGGGCGATAAGTTCATCACCTTTTTTATCGCCAAATACGAATCGGCCACACGCACCCTGCATTACGTGAATGCCGGCCATACCCCGCCCATACTGATTACCAATGGCGAGGCAATCCCGCTGAAAAATGGCTGCACCTCGCTGGGATGGCTGCCGGAACTGCCCTTCATGGAGATCGGCGGGATATGCCTGACCGATGAGGCGATCATTTTTACTTACACCGATGGCCTCACCGAAGTGCGGAACAGCGCGGGCGATGAGTTTGGAGAAGATAGTCTGATACCTTTCCTGGTGGAGCACTCCAATTTGGATGCCAAGGCATTAAATACAAAGCTTTTAAATCATGTCGAGGCGTTTCGCGGCCGCGAGCCCTGGCCCGACGACATCACGGTACTGACCTGCAAGGTTTTTTAAGCTCATCCTTTATTCCATACCTCAAGCCGCCAGGTTTTGTGCAAGCCATTGTTTGTAATCACTTCAAAATCAGTTGAATCAATTATTGTCAACCGCAAAAATCAGGCGAATCATAACATACATCCATGAAACAGGACGATCCTTTCAAAATAACGGTCAACGAACAGCACAGCTTCGACCTGCAGCCCGCAGACGCAAAAAGCCTGGACATTGTCCCGGATACCGATGGCGGGTTCCACATACTCCACCAGGGGAAATCCTACCACGCAACAGTCGCGGAAATTGATCACGCTGCCCGCCAGTTTGTCCTAATGGTCAATGGCGAGCGGTTTACGGTCAACATAGCCGACAGTTACGACCGTTTGGTGCAACAACTCGGCCTGAAAATCGGCAGCGCCCAAAAGGCCAATACCGTTAAAGCTCCGATGCCCGGACTTGTACTCAACCTGCTCGTAGTGCCTGGTCAAAAAGTCAGCAAAGGCGACTCCTTGCTCATCCTGGAAGCCATGAAAATGGAGAATGTGTTGAAGGCTCCCGGCGAGGGGGAAGTAAAAAGCATCCTGGTGAAACAGGGGGCCACAGTGGAGAAGGGACAGGTGCTGGTGGAGATGGTTTGATAAGGGGGCTGACTTAATACACCTTTAAAGAGGTCGTACCCACACTACCGGACTTTTTTCGATTTATGGGGTAAAGGCTTTGTTCGGCCTCCGCCACCGCGCTACCAAAACAAGCGTTTTTGCCCTTGTATCGTTATTGTACCTTTGCGCCACTTCTGCATGAAACATATTTCAAAACTTTTGTTACCGCTCGCGCTTTGCCTATATGCCTGTGCGCGACAAGGCGTGCCTACGGGCGGCCCCAAAGACACCACCCCGCCCGGCATCGACACCCTGGCCAGCACCCCTAATTATACCACCCGCATCAACCCCAAGCGCATAGCGCTCAAATTTGACGAATGGGTAGTGCTTTCAGAAGCTGCGGCACAGGTGGTCGTATCGCCGCCGTTGGCCAAGCGACCGGAAGTGCTGTTGCAGGGGAGAACGGTGGTGGTGAAATTTGACGCCGCCGAAAAATTCCGGGAAAACACCACCTACACCATCAACTTCGGCACTGCAGTGAAAGACTTGCACGAAGGAAACCCGGCAAAAGACCTGCGTTTTGTCTTTTCTACCGGCGATTTTATCGACAGCCTCAGCATCAGGGGCAGGGTTGCGGATGCATTTAGCGGCGAACCCGTTGAAAATGTGGCCGTGATGCTCTACGACGACATGCGCGACACTGTGGTGCGGAAAGAACGACCTTATTACTTTTCCAGGACGGACAAAACAGGCGCCTACGAAATTCGAAATGTAAAGTCAGGCAACTTCAAGCTAGCCGCCGTGGAAGATCTGGACCAAAACCTGCGCTGGGACGGAGAGGGCGAACGCATCGGTTTTTTGGACAGCACGTTGGTGATAAGCGACTCCTTGACAGGGCTGGCGCAAGTCCTGCTCTTCAAAAACCCATCAAAATTCAGGATAACGGAGAAGAATACGGACGGGTACGGCGTGGTTCGGCTGAAATTTTCCAGCAGCACAGACTCGGCAAACGTGCTGGCAGCGCCCATGCAAGGCTTAAAGCTTTTGATGGAAAAAATGCAGGATTCCATGCTCGTTTGGTACGACCTGGAAGCGCCCGCAACCTGGAATTTATACGTCAACCAGGATACCATACCGGTTAAAACCCGGTCGCGAGAAGATTTTTTGGCGAAGCACAAACTGCGCTTTGCAGGAGAGGCTGTTGCTGTTGCGCTGGCCGGGCGAAAACAACAGCAGCCCCCACCGGCAGCCACAGCAGCGCCCGGCATCAAAACCGTGTCGCAAAACCCTGGAAAACCGGGCGTTTTTGCCTTCAATTATCCTGTAATCACCGCAGATACCAGCAAATGGGTCTTGCGCGCCGACAGTGTCCGGGTATTCAATTTCAACATAAAAACCGACAGCCTGGCGCCCCGGCAGTGTACCCTTGAGCACCCTTGGTCACCTGGAAAAACCTATACCCTGGAAATACTTCCCGGCGCCGTGGCCGATTTTTGGGGCCAGGGCAACCAGGATACCCTGCGCCGGATACTGGGCGTGCCGAACGAAAAACAATTGGGCAGCATGAACCTGAGCGTCGAAAAAATGCGCCCCGGGGTTTCCTACATCGTGCAGTTGCTGAACGGCGCCCGCATAGAAGAAAGCCGGGTTTTTATCGCAGAACGCGAAACAACAAAACTGACATTCGCCAAATTGGAGGTTGCCACGTACACTGCCCGCCTGATAGAAGACAGCAATGCCAACGGGAAATGGGATACCGGCGATTATTGGAAACATCGGCAGCCTGAAACCATAGTGACAAAAAAGCTGGAAGCCTTACGCGCCAATTGGGAGCTGGAAGCCTCTGTTTCATTGCTGCCAGAAAATGACAAGGGACGGGGAAGGGGGAAATAGGCAAGTTGGCAAATGGGCAAGTTTGCAAACTTGCCTATTTGCAAACTTGTGACTTTCCAAGACCTTAACGTCTAATTAACTGTTTGAAAGAAATACGGGCCGAAGTGTACAATTATGCCACTTTTTTATTCCCTTTGCAGTCCATTTTAGCCTTTCGTTGCTTTCAAAACACAGTAGAAGTTGTCACTCCTTACTAAACGGAAAACTAAGGAATATTCGGATTCTGAATTGATCTCCCTGTATTTGGAGGATCAGAACACGACGTATTTCACGTTGCTGTACCGCCGATATGCCGGGAAAGTATTTGCCAAGTGCATATCCATGCTTTGCGACGATGGGCTGGCGCGAGATGCAACCCAGGATATTTTTATCAAGGTGCTGCTCAACCTTGGCAAGTTTACTGAACAATCTTCCTTTTCTACTTGGGTGTATTCCATCACCTATAATTTTTGCATCGATATCATCCGGAAGAAAAAGAAAAACATCTTGATCTTCTCCGAGGACATCGGTAAATTCAATGCTTCCGTTGATGTGGAAATACCCGACAGTGTGATCCTTGAAATGGAAACATTACGCCTCGAAAAGGTGATGGAGTTGATGCCACCGGGCGACAAGGCCATATTGAACATGAAGTACATTGACGACATGCAGATAAAAGAAATTGCCCAGGTGTTGAACAAGACAGAAAGCGCCATAAAAATGCAAATCATGCGGGCAAAGGCCAAAGCACAGGCCATTTATGAGGAGGAGTACGGAACAGAGCCCATTGCCAAATAAGACATTGAAGTTTAAAACTTTATCAACAAGCCTAAAAAGCTTTTATACAAACAAACCGATTATTTTCAATCCTTCGCCCCGTCGGCGAAACAACCACATCCGCTATGAACAACAACCTTAAAAAGTTGCAAGAGGAGCGGGAGGCAATGTTGCCACCAGAGCTAGAAGATCGCGTATCGTCCCATTTGGGCACGATGGCTTACTTTGGCAACCTCATCGAACTGTTCGTCCCGAACGCCCTCCAGGTGGTCGTCCGCATGGTGGGCGGCG
>CAYVPM010000373.1:0-4569 GCA_964453475.1 uncultured Saprospiraceae bacterium
GGATGGCGTAGCCAATGTCGTTCAGGCTGAAATTGTCGAAACGGATGCCCCGGCCGCTGCCATCCGGCTCGGCAATGTCTGGCACCGTGTCTTTCAAGCCGCCCACGCTGCGCACGATCGGAATGGTGCCGTAGCGCATGGAGTACATCTGGTTGAGGCCGCAAGGCTCCACCCTGGAGGGCATGATGAGAAAATCGGAGCCGGCATAGATTTGATGGGCCAGCCCTTCATTGTAGTCGATGACGGCGCTCACGCGGCCCCCGTAGTGGTGCGACATGCTCCGGAACTCGTTTTGGGTCCAGGTTTCGCCTGTGCCCAGGACTAGGAAACTCCCCGAGCCACCTGCATGGATATAGCTTTTGTAGGCATCGGGCAACAGATCGCTGCCTTTTTCGCTCACCATGCGTCCGATAAAACTGATCAGTGGCTTGTCTTCCGGCAATCCAAACCATTCGCAAAGCACTTGTTTGTTTTTACGCTTGAAGCCGTGAATCTGCTCTGCTGCTGTTTTTTTGTCAGTGGTTGGCTCCAGCCTGTATGCCAGGGCCGGATCTGTTTCCGGGTCCCATACCTGTGCGTCGATGCCGTTGATGATGCCGTATTCTTTTTGCCATTCTGCCCGAAAAAGCGGTTCCAGGCCCAGGCTGTTCTCGTGCAATTCGTACAAATAGCTTTCAGAAACAGTAGTAACGGCCCAGGCGCATTTCACAGCAGTGGCCATCGGATTCACGGTGTTGTTCCAATCGAGGTATCCCTTTGCCCAGGCATCGTAATACGGCAGGAGCGCATGGTTTTTCCAGCTAAAAGCGCCCTGATATTGTCCGTTGTGGATG
The DNA here is from genome assembly GCA_964453475.1 of uncultured Saprospiraceae bacterium. Classification (GTDB taxonomy): domain Bacteria; phylum Bacteroidota; class Bacteroidia; order Chitinophagales; family Saprospiraceae; genus M3007. The sequence continues at coordinate 834 of CAYVPM010000373.1, forward strand.
GTAAAAACCGTAGCGGTATTGGCCAGCGGCCTGAAATCAGGGGAGTGTTTCACCATAAACGGGATTAGACCCGTATGGTGGTCGTGGCTGAGCAGCACCCGCGGGCGCTCCTGTTCGGTGAAAGAGATTACCCATTGCAACACGGCTTGCTGGAACACGAGGTAGCGCTCCAATTCGTCGCCATAAGGCCAGCCGGAAGGGTCGTTGTAAATACCGGGGCGGTCGTACAGCCCGGGAATATCGACCACGAAAAAGGGAAAGCCCAATTTGTTGCTTTTTTCCTGCTGCACCGAAAACGGGATATGCCGCCAGTCGGAACGGATGGCGCCGCTGTACACGGTGACCCACTCCTGGTTGTTTATCCATTTGAGGGAATATTTCGGGATAATGGCGGCGGAGAGTACACCTGCCTGGCTCATGTACTTGGGCAAAGAGCCGACAACGTCGCCCAGGCCGCCAGTTTTGGCAGCGGGGTAACATTCTGCGGATATATGTAGGACTTGGATCATTTATTACGGTGGACGGTGGACGGTAGACGGTGGACGGTTTACCCGCCGTAGCTTTAGCGAAGGAGGGTGGACTGGTTGGCTGGGGTAGTTTTTTTGAAATTGGGCCTGTTATCACGAAATTGGGTAAAAGCCGATGCCCAAAGGTCAACAGTCGGCAATCAAATGCCAAAGGTCGCGGCGGATATTTTTGTATTTTGTGCTGAAGCAACAACAATTGCCGGAACTTGCCTTCTTTTGCATAAAAATATATTCAACATGAAACATCTTGATCGCCGTAACTTCCTCAAAACCACGTCGCTGGCACTGGCGGGCACTGCCATAGCCACACACAAGCTGCCATTTGACATCGGCGCTTACCCCAGCACCAATTTGGGACTCCAACTTTGGAGCGTGCGCGATGCTATGGGTATCGATGCTGCTTCTACCATCGTGGCCCTGGGGCAAATGGGTTACCGGAAGGTGGAAGGATTTGGCTACAAGGACGGAAAGATGTTCAACCTCCCGATAGAGGACTATGCCAAACTGCTGAAAGACAATGGTATCTCAACACCCTCTTGCCACCACATGGTTACTGCCGCCGATTGGGACGGGAAAATGCTCTCCGACACGGTGAAGAAAGCCATTGACGACATGGCGGGCATCGGGCAGCGCTACGTTGTTTGTCCGTATATGGCCGACGACGACCGCGGACGAATCGAAAAAATGGTGGCGGCTTACAATGCTGCCGGCGAATATTGCCGCAAAGCGGGCATGAAGTTCGGCTATCACAACCACGACTTCGAATACACCAGGCGCGGCCCCGACGACCGGTTGCTCATCGAATGGTTGCTCCATGAAACCGACCCTAACCTTGTCACCATGGAAATGGACATGTATTGGGTTGCTTTCGCCAAGCACAACCCCATCGACTGGATGAAACTGTACCCCGGCCGCTGGGAGCTTTGCCACGTGAAAGACATGGCCGATACCGAAAAACGCGAGACGATAGAAGTCGGCGACGGCACCATTGATTTTTCGACGATCTTTAAATATTCCGCTACAGCAGGCTTGAAATATTACATCATTGAATTGGAGCATTACCGTACTACTTCAATGGAGGGTGTGAAAAAGGCAAGGGCGGGTTTTATCAAGATTCGGTAATGGTAGCGCGACTTTTAAGTCGCCCGAAAAAGGCCATTTATGGCCATCACCTCCTTGCCGCAGGCAAGCCTTAGGTATATAAGCCACGGCCAAAGCAATAAAGCCCATTTAGTTATTGGTGTGCGCTTTGACATGTAGCGTTGCTTTTTACGGCCATAAATGGCCTTTTTCGGGCGACATAAATGGCGCGCTACCGATAAGTGGTGTATTTTTGCCGTATATGATTTTACGACTTTTCTTCTGCTTTTTCATTGCTGTTACAATCACTAACACAGCCAACGCCCAGAACACCCGCCTCAACGACCACAACAACATCGGGTGGTTTGCGGGGTTTGCAACCTTAAAATTTTCCGATAAGTGGAGCGCCCACACTGAATACCAGTGGCGGCGCGAAAACTACATTCAGCACTGGCAGCAAAGCTTGCTGCGGCTTGGGCTGAACTATCAGTTGATGCCCAAGGTACAGTTGCGTTTAGGCTATGCCTGGATCGAGACTTTTGCCTACGGCGAGTATCCGCTTAACAGCTTCGGCAAAGATTTTACGGAACACCGCATTTTCCAAATGGCAACCCTGAAGGATGATTTGGGTCGCTTGAGCGTGTCGCACCGCTTCATGCTCGAACAGCGCTGGCTAGGGCGCTACTCTTCCCCCGAATTGCAAAAAGAGGATGAATTCCCATTGCTGCAGCGGCTACGCTATATGTTCCGCATGCAATATCCGCTGCAAGGCAAAACGCTGGACAACAACGAGTTTTACGCTGCGGCCTACGACGAAATATTTATCGGATTTGGCAAAAACGTGAACGAGAATGTGTTCGACCAAAACCGCATTGGCTTGCTCATTGGCTACCGTTTTAACAAAAAATGCAGTATTGAGGCAGGCTATCTGAATCAAATCGTACAGTTTTCAAGAGAAATTACCCTGCCCGGAACCAATACCGGCCGCAACCTGTTCCAGCACAATTCCGGGTTTATCATCAACAGCTATTTTAATTTGAAAATGCGATAAATGGGAATTAGCTAATTTGATAATGTGATAATTAGCTAATTGAGTGATACGGCCAGGCATAGTATTCAAAATCACCACGTTACATTCCTAACTCCGCATTCCAAACTCCGCATTTCGCAATGAAAGTCACCATACTCGGCAATTCTTCCGGAGGCCCGTTCCACGGCCGACATTACACATCCCAGTTTGTGCAATGCGGCCAGCACTGTTTCCTGGTTGATTGTGGGGAAGGCGCCCAGATGCAGGTATTCAAATACAAAATTAAAGTCGACCGCTGCAATCAGTTGTTTATCAGCCACCTGCACGGCGACCATGTATTTGGGTTGGTGGGCTTGATTACGAACTGGAGCCTGAGGCGGCGCATCGACCCCTTGCAGATTTTTTCGCCGCCGGGATTGCGGGAATTGATCGATACGACCATCCGGGTTTGCGGCGTTCGGCTCAGCTACCCGATTGAATTTCACGAAGTGGATGCCAGCGTTTCAGCGAAAGTTTTTGAAAACAATGCGCTGGAAGTGTGGACGATCCCACTCAACCACCGGGGGGCTACTACGGGTTGGTTGTTTCGGGAAAAGCCAAAGCCCCGCAACATCCACCGGGAAAAACTTCAGGAATTTGGTATCGCCGATGATTACGACCAAATCAAGGCCATCAAAGCGGGCGCCGACCTGCTTCTGCCCGATGGCCGCCGCATCCCGAACGAAGAACTTACCACGGAATCTTTTCCCCTAAGCTACGCTTTTTGCAGCGATACAGCCCCATCCGAAACGGTTGCGGCAGTAGTGCAGGGGGTAGATTTGTTATACCACGAAGCTACCTTTACCGAGGAAAACATCGAGGAAGCGGCATTTTCGGGTCATTCCACGGCCCGGCAGGCGGCGGAAATTGCCCAAAAAGCCGCCGTGAAGCGTTTAATCATCGGGCATTTTTCAGGGCGTTATTCCGATGCGACACAACACCTGGCGGAAGCCCTCGAAATATTCCCGAACACGGAACTGGCCGTGGAAGGCTATTGCTGGGAGCTTGGGAAAGCCGGGCCACCTGAAAATGCCTTGTGATTCAACGGGGTCCCGGGTTT
>CAYVPM010000374.1:0-1500 GCA_964453475.1 uncultured Saprospiraceae bacterium
GGGTCTGGGCCAGGTACAATCCGGCGAAGGCGTGATGAGCCTCGCGCGCGCCTTCGCGCAGGCGGGCGCGGCCTGCGTGGTGTCGAGCCTGTGGTCGGTGAATGACCGCAGTACCAGCCAACTGCTGTCGGGCTTTTACCGGAGTTTGGAAAACGGCAGGAGTATCGGGCAATCATTGCGGGAGTCAAAACTGGCCTATATCGGCGATGCCGAAGTGCGGGCGGCCATGCAATCGCCTTATTTTTGGGCAGGGTTGGTGATGGTGGGCGACGACCGGGTGGTGGCGGCAGGAACGGGATGGTGGCCCTGGATTGCAGGGCTGGCGTTGGCGTTTGGTGTGGGGTTGTGGTGGTGGCTTCGCCGCCAAAAATTGCCTACAAAGGTAAGACCTCTCCGAGGTCTTTATAAATGTTAGGTAGATCGTTTTCTAGAAATGTTCGACCGATGCGAGGTCGTTTTTTTTGTGCATTTCAGCGGCCCATTGCACGTGGGGTACAATAGCGTGTAGTTATTTTCTTTTTTATTTATAGGTTATGCCTTATTATCCTCAGCCCTGAAAAGCAAACTCCCATCTCCATAGCTCAAAAACCTGAAGTCCTTATCCAGGGCATACTGGTAAATGTCGCGCCAGCGATTGCCCGTGACCGCCGCCACCAGCAACAGCAGCGTGGAATTGGGCTGGTGGAAATTGGTGACAAGGGCATCGGCAATTTTCAACTGGTAGCTGGGTACGATGATGATCTGGGTTTTGCAGATCAGGCGTGGCGTTTTGTGCTGTTCCATCCAGCGCAGCAAGGATTGCAGGGCCGTTGTTGGGGGCAATGCAGGCATTTCCGAATATGGATCCCATTGCCTGATTTCCAGCTCCTGAATGCCGGCGCCGGGCTTTGCATGCGCCTTTGCCCCCATCCAATACAAGGTTTCCAGGGTGCGCAGCGATGTGGTGCCGACCGCAATGGTCATTTTTCCCGCTTCCTTCAATTGCTGCAGGACATGCCCAATGGTTTCGGCCGACACATCAATCCATTCGGCGTGCATCTCATGGCCTTCCAGCGTTTCCGATTTGACGGGCTTAAAGGTACCCGCGCCGACGTGCAGGGTAACGTATTCTTTGGAAATCCCTTTGGCTTGCAAGCGTTCAAAAATGCCTTCGGTGAAATGCAAGCCTGCCGTTGGCGCAGCCACAGAGCCTTTTTGCCTGGCATACACGGTTTGGTAGCGACTGGAATCGATGGCTTCGCTCTCCCGTTTCAGGTAGGGCGGAATGGGCATTTGGCCGATGGTTTCCAGTAATTCTGCAAAAGACAATGTTTCCGGCTGCCAGGAGAATTCAATGGTGTGTGCCGTTTCGCCGCGCTGCACCATTTCAGCTGAAAACTGGAGGCCGGGCGACTGATGTACCAACGTCTTTTCCTTCCATTTGGCAAGCCTGCCCACCAGGCATTTCCAGCGCACCCGCTCCGTTTGGGCCATAGCAACATCGGGGGTTGCGTTTTCTTC
>CAYVPM010000374.1:1510-4564 GCA_964453475.1 uncultured Saprospiraceae bacterium
CGTTTGCGTTTTGAAACAGGATACGGGCATGAACCACCTTTGTGTCATTGAACACCAGCAGCGCATTCTCCGGGATGTATTGGTCGATATTGCGATAGCTGTCTTCTGAAATGTCACCGTTTTTGAAAACCAGCAACCTGCTCGAAGCCCTTTCCGCCAAGGGGTATTTTGCAATGCGATTCTCTGGCAAATCGTAGCTGAAGTCCTCTATTTTAAACTGTTGTGGCTGCATTTATACTCTGATTAAAGTGATTGGTATGATTTGAGTGATACAAAATCTTGATTTCTAAATGATTGTAAACTCATTTTCTTCAAAACCACTTTGCATTGGCTATAATACGGAGATTAAACTGGTTTCCCTGATTGGGGTGATTGGAACCGTCTGATTTTAAAATGATTAGCCGATCACGATTTTCAGAACCACGCTGCGTTGACTACATCCGTTCAATTCCCAACGGGTTGAATATATGGGGCAATTTTCAGGGCAAAACTACGACACTAATATCGACTTGGTACTTATAGGCTACACGCCTGCATACCAGTGCCCGGAACGCCAATTAGCCACTAAAATCGAGATTCTGCCGAAGATGCCCCCTTTCTTTTCGCCCATAGAATTACCTTTCGGCTATTGAACGCTATTACGATGAAAAAGACCGTTGCACTTTTCCCCCTCTATTTTTTCAGTCTGCTGCTGCTGGCCCAAAAGCCCATTACCCTGCAAGATTGTTTTCAACTTTTCAAATTCTACCCACAAGCAGGCAACCAATACTTTTACATGGATGATGGGAAGCATTATGCAAACATCGACCGGGATGGCATTCATTTCCGCGACATCCGCGACGCATCGAAGGACTCGCTCGTGGCAATAAACCTGCCGGATGAGGCTGCGGAATTTGACCTTTTTGAATTCAGCGACGACGAAAAAAAGCTGCTGTTGCGCACGGAGACAGAATCCGTTTACCGCCATTCTGTTCTGGCTAAATATTACGTTTACGATATCGCACAGCAAAAAACGACCGCTGTTTACGAGAAAGAAAAACAGCAGTTTGTAGCGCTTTCACCCGACGGCAAATCTGTGGCATTCGTTGTCAACAACAACCTGTTTGTCAAAGATGTAGAAACAAACAAGATGGCCCAGATCACCCATGACGGCGCCAAGAACAAGATCATAAACGGCTTGCCCGACTGGGTGTACGAGGAAGAATTTAGTCCGGTGGACGGTGAAGGCATGGTGGCCACACGCTGGAGCCCCGACAGCAAATCGCTGGCGTTTATCCGTTTTGATGAAACGGAGGTGCCGGAATTCCCGCTTACCTGGTATGAAGGCGGCATGTACCCACGCCGCTCTTCTTTCAAATACCCAAAAGTAGGGGAGAAAAACTCGGTGGTGAGCGTGCATCTCTACGATGTAAACACCGATGAAATGTTGGGCGAAATAACGGGCCTTGAAACGGATGATTATGTGCCAAGGCTCAACTTTACCCCTGACAACCAACTCATAGTATCACGACTCAACCGCCAGGACACCCTGGAATTGCTGCTGGCCATGCCTGGACGCCGTATTTTAGACCCCGAAACGAACAAAAGCTACATCCCCGTGCGCTTGTTGCACCAGGAAACCGACGCGGCATACGTCGAATTGGAATGGGAGAGCAAGCTGACTTTTTTGAAGAAGGACCCTAAGCATTTTTTGTTCGTGAACGAACGCAGCGGTTACCAGCATATCTGGCGTTTCCCGATGGACAGGGGTGCTGGAGAAGCGCCCTTGCCGCTGACAAAAGGGGAATTTGATGTTACCAGTTTTTATGGTGTCAATGAAGAAACAGGCAAGTTCTACTACCAGGCTGCTACCCCTTCCCCTTTGGACCGACAAATTTGGGAAGGCGACCTCAACGGAGGAGCGCCCCGCCTGATAACTACGCCTAGCGGGACGCATGATGCCAATTTCAGCCCAACCTTTGAATTCATGCAGCATGTTTGGTCGGATGCTAACACCCCGCCGGTCGTAGCCATCTGCGATAATAAGGACGACACCCTGCGGGTCATTACAAAAAATGAGCGGGTCCGGAAATTGCGGAAAGAATATGGCTTTGTCGACAAAGTTTTTTTTCAATTCAGCATCAGTGACGGTACGGTGCTCAACGGCTGGATGTTAAGGCCGGCAAACATGGACAGCACCGTAAAATACCCGGTTTTATTCGACAACTACGGCGGCCCTGGCTCCCAGACCGTTCAAAACCAATATGATGGTTACATGAATCCCTGGCACCAGATGCTGGTGCAAAAAGGTTATGTCGTGATGAGCCTGGACAATCGGGGAACGGGCGCACGCGGGCGGGATTTCAAAAAATGCACCCAATTGCAACTCGGCAAACTGGAAACGGAAGACCAGATCGCCTGCGCGCGCTACCTGCGCACATTGCCCTGGGTAGATCCGGCGCGCATCGGGATATGGGGCTGGAGCTTCGGGGGTTACTTGAGCACTTCCTGTATCTTGAAGGGCAATGATGTGTTCAAAATGGCAATGGCCGTAGCCCCGGTCACCAATTGGAAGTGGTATGACACCGCCTACACCGAGCGGTATATGCACACCACAAAAGACAACGCCCAAGGCTATGAGGACAATTCCCCCGTAAATTTTGCCAAGCTCCTCTTTGGCAACAACTACCTGATCTGCCACGGCATCGCCGACGACAACGTGCATTGGCAACAAACCACGGAAATGATCAATGCCTTGATTAAAGCCAACAAGCAGTTTGAAACATACTATTACCCCAATCGAAATCACGGCATTTATGGCGACAACGCCACGATACACCTGTTTACAAAATTGACAGATTTCGTGTTGGAGAAATTATAAGCCCAAATTGTGGAATATTTTTCCCAGACTGATGCCATGAAGGTTTAGCACGCCTTTTTTAACAGCGTGCGTGAACTAAACTTTTTATTTTTATGAAAAATCTTTTTTTGCTTTTTGCTTTTCTGCTAGGCATACATTCCTTTGTTATTGCCCAAGAGATTTCGCTTGGCCCTGTGGTTGGAATAAATTATGCC
>CAYVPM010000375.1:0-4536 GCA_964453475.1 uncultured Saprospiraceae bacterium
GCGCTATATCTTCGAACAGGTGCAGGACCTTATCCGACAGTACTTACCAACGGACATGGCCATTGAAGCGCCTTTTTTTGGGAAAAATGTGCAGTCGATGCTAAAACTAGTTCGAGCACAAGGTGTAGCCATCGCCGCAGGCATGGTCAACAACCTGGCCATCACGGAGTATATGCCCAAAAAAATTAAGAGTGCCGTAACGGGCAACGGCAACGCTTCCAAGGAGCAGGTCGCCGGGATGTTGGAGAAAATACTGCACACCAAACTTGCGGAAAAATCTTTCGATGCAACAGATGCCCTGGCCACGGCACTTTGCCATTGGTACCAGTCGTCGGGACCAATGGGCGGCCTGAAGAAATCATATACCGGGTGGAAGGCTTATTTGAAGGATAATCCTGGAAAGGGGAAATGAAGTGGGGAGGGGCTTGGGGAGGTGGAACACCAGGCATTTGTACCGTACAGGATCGTTGGAACATTGACTGCTGCGCGCTTGAGGTGGGGTGGATAGCCTTGAGCGGGCGGGTTAAATAGCCTCGCGCGACTGGTGCGCATTCTAAAATCCTTTAGTGAACGACATTGGGCGCGAGCGGGGCTTTTGTGCGCTGCCGTTGCTGGCAATGCCAGCGCAGATAGTGTGGAAAACTTTCTAATCATTTTTGCGTTTCAGTTAGTGAATGTTCACAAACTGCATTATTTTTGCTCCTGATTAAAAAAGCATTCTGCTTTATTTTGTCTTAAACCAATAAAAATTTTAGAAAATGAACGGCAAAAACAACATCGCAATCGGCTTCCTGACCATGGGCTTTTTCATGGCTTACGGGTTTCTGCTGATTTACCTCCGGGACTTTGCCCCCGACAAAGAAGCATGGGTGAACAGTTATTCATTCGGCAAGCACTTCGAGTCCCGCCTGGCGCACGTGCACGGCAACTTGTTCGCTTTTCTCAACATCCTGATTGGTTACCTTCTGCTCCGCTTTGAAGCGCAACTGTCCAATGTCAAAATCATTTCCTGGCTGGCGCTTGCGGGCCTTTTGATGCCGATTGGTATTTTGTCGGAAGTCTATTTTGGCTTGCCGCCCGCACTTGTGTTGCTTGGCGCCATTGCCATGACGGCTTCGGTGCTTTGGCTGGGTTTTTCTTTTTTTCGGATTAAAACGATTCAACAATGAACACATTAAATGCAATCGGCCTGAATGAGGCCAAAACCGCAGAGGTGGCCGAAAAACTCAATGTTTTATTGGCAAATTATTCCATTTTTTACCAAAATACTCGGGGCTTCCATTGGAACATTAAAGGGGAAAAATTCTTCGAACTGCACTTGAAATTCGAGGAACTCTACAACGACCTTTTGCTCAAAATTGACGAGGTGGCAGAGCGGATTTTGACCTTAGGCTTTGCGCCTGAGCACAATTATTCCTGGTACGCCCAAAACTCGGAAATCAAGGAAAACAAAAAGGTTTCGGACGGCATCGAGGCTGTGCGGCAGATTCTGGAATCTTTCAAAACGGTCATCATTTTACAACGGGAGATCCTGAAGCTATCTGCCGATGCCAACGACGAAGGCACCAATGCCTTGATGAGCGACTATATCCGTTTTCAGGAAAAACAGGTGTGGATGTATGCTGCATTTTCAAAAAATTAAAAATCAATGACAAAGGCTACTTTTTCAAACCGCCAATTTGAAATCATCGAAGCGGCAGGAAAAATCCTCACCGCTTCGGGCGTGGGCGGCTTGACTATCAAGAATTTGGCGAAGGAAATGGGATTCGCAGAAAGCGCCATTTACCGCCATTTTGCAAGCAAAGAGGAAATCGTGATCGCCATGTTGGACTTTTTGGCTGAAAACATGAACGAAAGGCTCGGCAAGGTGGTTTCCGATCAGAACAACCCAATGGAAAACCTCGAAGCCATTTTCAACAACCAGGTTGCTTTTTTTGCCCAAAATCCGCATTTCGTGGTCGCTGTGTTTTCGGACGGACTGATGGAAGCAAGCGCTAAAATCAACGCCGCCATCCATCGAATCATGCAGGTAAAAATGAAATACCTGATGCCCATTGTAATGCAGGGACAGCAACAGGGAGTTTTTACAAACGCCATCACGACAGAGGAAATGGTCCACATCATCATGGGCAGTTTTCGCCTGCAAATGTTCAAATGGCGCATCGCCAACTTTCAGTTCGACAATGAACGTCAGGGAAAAAACATGATTCATGCCATTTCAACCCTCATCAAAAGTTAGTTTTTAAAAATGAAAAAAATACTTGTTTTATCCGCCTTCTCGCTTTTTATGGCGAGTTGTGCCCCACACAAAAACCCGGCAAACGGCAATTTTCACCATCTAAACAATCGGACAATGACAAATATCAGTTCCATGCACGAAGCCACAAAACCAGTTTCAGCAAAACCGCTTTTCAAAGGGCAGGATGGCACGGTCAATGCCCTGCAAATCCAAAAGGACGGGCTGCTCGAAAAACATGTCACCAAAGTGCCTGCGCTCTTGGTTTGTGTGACGGGCGAAGTCGTTTTTGAAAACGAAAAAGGCTTCAAACAAACCCTCAACCAGGGTGATTACGTGAATATCGAACCCATGGTCACGCATTGGGTGAAGGGCGTACAGGACAGCCAACTTTTGCTCATCAAGTAAGTTTTTTTTTGACCAATAAAGTTAGTGAATATTCACCCTATCTTTTTATGCTCTGGCTCGCCCTTGCAGGTTTCAAAAAATCCCTTTTTGGCCCGGCGAGTATTTTTCAGACACACCCCAATGATAATCACACCAGGTGTTAAGCTATATCAACGGCTTTGCGCCTCTGTCCTGGTTAAATTTGTTCTTAAAAAAAAGTGTAGAATTCATAATGCCACCTGGCAGGATAACCTCTGTTGATTTCCTGTTTTTCTACTTTAAAATTCATCAAGAATGGATCAAACGCATCTGCATTTGCTGCTCAACCATTTCCCTATCATCGGGACTTTGGTGGGCGTTGGCGTGATGGCTTACGGCTACATCACCTCCGCTGAGCAAGTTAAAAAAGCCGCTCTCTGGACCTGGGTACTCATGGCGCTCATCGCTATCCCCGTTTTCCTCACCGGCGAACCGGCGGAGGAATCAGTGGAAGAACTCGCCGGAGTTTCCGAAGCCCTGATTCACGGACACGAAGAAGCCGCAGGGATTGCCATCTGGCTGATGGAAGCCCTCGGTGTGCTGTCTTTGCTGACGCTTGTTTTTTCAAAAACAAAACCTGCAATGACGAAATCGATGCTGCTCGTTGCTTCACTGCTTTCGTTGCTGACATTCGGTGCAATGGCACGCACTGGCTACCTCGGCGGGCAAATCCGCCACTCGGAAATCAGGAGCGGGCAAAGCACACCTGGTGGCAACGAGGCAAACCAGCCTGAAAGCGGAGAATCCGCATCTGAAAATGACGATTGATTGATGTGCAGAAAAGTGAAAATCAAGTTCACCAATAATGTAGTGCCTGGTTAGCTGCTTGTCTTTTGAGGACTTGAAGTCGTCAGATAGGAAGCAGTAAATCAGATAAAATTTCTATAAAATGACTTATTCTAAGTTTTTGAAAATCAAAACATTAATGCTCTTCCTCGCCCTCGCGGGCATGGCAGCGAACGCCCAAACCGGCCCCTCGAATTTCAGCTTCAACCTCGAACCAATCACCGTCAACGGCCTGCCCGGGCTGCAATCTTTTGCCGTCGGCGAAATTGACGGAAAATACCTCATCGTCGGCGGGCGAACCGACGGCCTGCACCGCCGGCAGCCTTTCGCGGCCTTCGACGTGGCGGGCAAAAACGGCTCGATTTGGCTGCTCGACCCGGCGACGGGGCAGGTCTGGTCGAAATCGCTTACCGGGCTGCCGGCCTCAGTCGTGGAGCAACTCGCTTCCACGAACATGCAGTTTTGGCAGGACGGCGCCACGCTTTTTTGCATTGGCGGCTACGGCTACGCACCTTCGGCTAACGATCACATCACGTTCCCGTTTTTGACAGCCATTGATTTGGCGGGCGCAGCGCAAGCCATCCAATCGGGCAACCCGCTCAGCGGGCACATCCGCCAATCAGCTGCGGACGAACGCCTGCGCGTCACCGGCGGGTACCTCGGAAAACTCGGCTCGGAATTTTACCTCGCGGGCGGACAAAAATTCATGGGCAGGTACAACCCGATGGGTCCGACGCATGGCCCGGGTTTCGTGCAGGTTTACAGTGATGAAATCCGCCGTTTCAACATCACGGACAATGGCACGACAGTCGGCATTTCGAATTACTCGGCCTGGCACGACTCCTTGAATCTTCACCGCCGCGACTACAATATGGTGCCGCAAGTTTTTCCCGACGGGCGGCGGGGATTCACGATGTTTTCGGGTGTTTTTCAGCATGTGGAGGACTTGCCCTGGTTGAACACCGTGGATTTTGACAGCACGGGATTGACAGTCAACAACCAGTTCAGCTAATTGCTCAACCAGTACCATACGGCACACCTGCATCACCCGGTCCAGCCCCGCGGACAGCGCCCCGATCCAGTCCTTG
>CAYVPM010000376.1:0-4529 GCA_964453475.1 uncultured Saprospiraceae bacterium
GCATTCGGAGACACCCCTGCATCGGGCGTTTCCGCACATACGTTGTCTGCCCTTGGCCTGCGGGTCAGGTATGTACCTTTCATCGAGCATTACGAATTTACGCTACAGAGTTCCCTTTATTTCCCGCTTGCTTCCACGGAAAACCGAGCCATCCTCGGAGAAGACCGTACACGATTTTCCATTCAGGGCAATTATGCGACGCTGTTTGCACCGGGTTGGTATGTCGTGGGTCAGATCAGCCCACAAGTGCGTTTTTCAAACAGCACGCGAAAGCAAACTACCTGGGAATTGCCCCTCAATGCTTACCTCATTCGACGCGTCGTGACAACGGCATCCGGCCAGCGATTGTACCTGTTTGCGAGTGCCGGTTATTTTACGACGTTTGAAAAACGCTATAAAGCCGGTTTGCGGCAAGTTAATTGGCTTTTCAGTGCCGGCGCGGGCGCCCAATGGGTATTTGGTCCGCAATGGAGCCTGAGTATAGGCTGGCAAGGCTTGCCTGCATTTGATGCGACAACGGGTATCAAAAAAGGCTCCTATAACGCGCTTTCGCTGGGCGCCCGTTACGTTGGGTTGCGCTGAAATATTACTTTGGATAATAAAGCAACAATTGACGGCCGGTTTCTCTGGAAACCAGCAGGATCGCATATTTGCCTTCTACGGGCAGAGAACTCTGTGGGGGATCAATAAATAAGCCATCAAAATGCTCTACGAAACCTCCTTTCGCTGTGCGGTCTACGGCAAAGTAGATCACATTTGTGGAAAGATTGACGGAGCCCGATACAGGGTTGGCATTGAAAAACGAATTGCCAAAATCGAATTCTTTTGAGGATTGACTCAATTGAATTACCCCTGAAATTGTAGTATCAATAATATTAATGCCTGATGAAACATTTGCAGCATTTGCCCAAAAGTTGGTAAACCCATCTATGGGAAGCGCTAAAGAAGAGGTAGTTGGAATAATAATATTGCTTAAAGAAGCTTGCACATCCGATGGCAACACACCAGAAACTAAAAATCCGCCGGAGCGCGCGATACAATCTCCTTCCTCTACGCTGACTTCCACATTGCCCGACAAACCGTCCGGCACGGTAGCAATGATTTCTCCGGCCAAACCTCCTGGTCTCCAACTGGCTTCCACTTTGCCAAAAACCACCTTGACTGAGTCCGAAAACCCCGTAGTTTTTAACAATACTTCATGGCCTTTGGGATTTGAGTCAGGCATTATGGCGTTGATCGAAACATCTTGACCACATTTGTCTTTACAGCTGTTAAAACCAATTAGAAAACAGGCAAGCAATAAGAGGGCAGGGAATAAGGATTTGTTTTTCATGGCGGATCAGTGATTTTGGTGAAGGGCAGCCTCCAGTTGGGCGAGTACCACCCGGATGTCTGACTCAAGGTTAGGGATATTAAAATTCAACTTTTCTAATGCTCCTTTGGCGGCATTTTCAGCTTTTTTGCGCGCTTTGGCGGGCCTGATTTCTTCGGCGCGTACTGCCCGAAACTGATCGAGCAGGCTCGTATTAAGCGGCAAGACAGTTTGCTGGTGCACCTCGAGGAGCGCCTTATCATACACTTTTGCCAGCGCATCTGCGGCGCCCGTGCCCCACAAAGCCCGCACAATGGCGGCATTGCCCCGGTGGTTTTGAAGCAAAGAGTCCCGTGCGGTGTTATAGGCAGCAATGGTTTTGTCGAGCCGGTTCATGGACTTTTGATCGATAAAAGCATCGCGTACCCGCGGAAGTGCGTCGCGCAGGTCTTTGAGTCTGTCTGAATAAACGTTCAGTTCAGCCGCCATATTTTTGAAATACATTTCCCGTTTTAGCCCTAACGCTGCTTTCAAGGCGCTTATTTCCCGGGCTAAATCGCTGGTGAGGCTGCTGTTTTTCTGAACAATGCTTTCAATGCTGTCGCGCATGGCCCTGGTATTTTGCCTGTCAGCTGCCAGCTGGTCCAATTGTGCCTTGAGGTTTTCGTTTTCAATTTTCAGCCGGGCTTTTTCTTCTTCTTTCTTGCTCAATACCCTTGAAAAACTCTCTAATTCACGGTTGTCATTTCCTTTACGTGCCAGCCAGATATCGATCGTACGCGACTTGTCTTCGGGCAGCAACACGGTTCCATTTGGCGGTGAGATACGTTCATAGCCAGCCGGTGGGTAGAACACAATCTCCGCCTTGCCTGGCGGGAACTCTAAGGTATATTCACCATTGCTCTGTGTTTCAATCGGCAGGCTATTGCCCGACAAAGTGAGGCGCACGAATTTGAGCGGCTGATCATTTTCATCCAGCACCCGGATGCGTACTTT
The DNA here is from genome assembly GCA_964453475.1 of uncultured Saprospiraceae bacterium. Classification (GTDB taxonomy): domain Bacteria; phylum Bacteroidota; class Bacteroidia; order Chitinophagales; family Saprospiraceae; genus M3007. The sequence continues at coordinate 2,309 of CAYVPM010000376.1, forward strand.
GGTCTGTGCCGACAGTATGTCGAAACTGCAGGTCAGTGTGAACAACAAGAACAAAAAACGCATATTCATTCGATGGGAATTTCGCGGTAACCGGAGGAGAGTGTGATATCTTGTTTCACCAGGGGTTTACCCATTTTTTCTATCAACAAATAGGCAGCAGCGCCCGATGCTTTTGGAACCACGACCTTAAAATAACCGCGTTCATCGCTGCTGGCATGCAGGGTACCGTCGACGGTAATTTGAGCGCCTGAAATGGGCCGCCCTTTTGAGTCGCGCAAGCCTGCTTCAAAAATAGTTGTATCCGGTAAAAATTCCAAAGCAAAACGAACGGTTTGCCGGGTTTCACCTTTGATGGTAGTTGTGTTTTGTTTTTTAATTTTGAAATGCCGGTCTTTTCTGGCCGGGAAATAAAGCAAATGCACCACGGAGTCCCGGTACCTTCCACTTAACTCCCGGAAAATAGCCATGCCTTCCGCATTCAGCGACTGGACAGGGCGTGGTATTTCCTCACCGAGGCGGAGATTGACCTGGCCCTCCTGAATCACTTTTTGTTCGCCACCGGATTCATATAAGCGCACTTCGAGGTCGAATACATCTGGCACATGGGCGCTACCGCCAGTGTATTTCAACAGCAACACAATGACCAGAATGCTCAATACAGCGGCAGCACTCAACAGCGCCCAGCGGGGCAATCTCTTATCCTCCACTGGATCGGCCGCATCATCATCCAGCGGAGCAGCACCCTCGTATAGCCGGGAATATTCATTGGAAAGTTGGAGCAGGGAGGCGTTAATTTTGGCATTGTTGCGGGCTATCTCATCAAATGAAAGCATCCCCGCAGTGCTTTGGTCGGCAAGGGCTTTGATCGCGGACAACTGACCCATCGCGATGTTGAACAGCTTCTGGTTTTTGCCGCGAAAAGACTGCATGAGCAGATCCGCTGCTGCCCGCTGTTCGTTATGCTGAATCAACTGCCCGACCTGGTCGGATACTTTTTCAAATGCCATAGCGTACCATGTTTCAAGCAAAACTACTGATCGTTTGGCAATCAACCAAATGGACTGGACTTACGCGCTAAAATGCAGTGGCGGAATTTGTTATGTCCTTACGCAAACCTCCATTCATTGCCATTTAACAAAAGTTGAAACAGCGTTTCCATATCAGGCTAAAAAAGTTGGAAAGATAATCCTGGAGTGATGCCGGAGCCTACTGTGTTGGGATGAGCTCAAACCTTATGATAAAAGATGCCAGCGCCAAATTTGACACCGCTTCATTCTCACCTCACTCAAAACGCCTCCCCGAAAGTCAAATAAAACCCGCTGGACTTATAGCCCCAGCCATAATCTGCGCGGATATTAATTTTCTGGGCCTTGTCAATCATCAGGCGCAAGCCAAGCCCGAAATGGTGTCGGGTATGCCGCAGGGCGAAGTTTTCAACGCGATCGCTAACCACACCAAAGCCGCCAAAGGCTACCGCGCCCAGGCGCCAAAACAAGGGTTGCCGGTATTCTCCCTGTAAAACCAGCAGGTGGTTATCCCGGTATTTTCCTTCAAAATAACCCCTTAAACGCTTGGTTCCACCGATGACAGGCATCTGGTGAAAGGGTACTTCTCCAAAAGAAAAGACTGAAACCCCATTCAGGGCAAAGACACCTTTTTTACCAATATCCCAATAATGTGAAGCATCGGCAGAAAATCGACGGTAAGAAAATTGAGAACCTGTCCAACTGGATTCAGCGTAAATACTGGCGTCGAGCAGCCAGCCGCGCGTGGGGAAAAACAGGTTGTTGCGGGTATCGTAATTGATGCCCGCGCCTAGTCCGGAGATGCGGCCACCGTCGGCGCCCGTTACCGTGTTGCGGTCCAATTCGCCGCCGGGAACAGTGCGGGTATAGGTGAAATCATCGTAGGCATAGCGAAGCCCGGCATACAAACCCGGCGCCACTTTTTTGCTCAAATTGAGGCGCAGGCGTGGGAAGGTTGCATCGTATTTTTCGATAAAATCGGGGTCGAAGTCATTGCCTGTTCCAAAGTAATTGAATACATAGCGGTAGTAGCCCAATTCCCCGCTGATCCAATAGCGTTGGTTGTTGGGGAAAAGTTGAAAAGGGAAGTACAGCAACAACTGGTTTAACTGCGTGTACACCACCCCTACGGTTACGGAGGAACGGCGGGCGCCCAGGCTGTCTTTTGGAAAATTGAAGGTGCTTATCCCCCCTGC
>CAYVPM010000377.1:0-222 GCA_964453475.1 uncultured Saprospiraceae bacterium
GGTTTGGCATCAGTTAGTGCCTCCTCGTTTTTTAAATTTTCAGCAGAGAATCTAATCAAATAATTTGCCGTGATTTTTACCTTCGTCGCGTGATACTTCATTCAAAATCAACTTGATGCGCCTATTTCGCTTCTTATTTGCCTTTATTTGTACCATCTGCCTGGTCTGGTTTTTTTCAAGTGCCTTGTCTGTAAAAGGAAAGGACTTGCCACCATTGGGCTC
>CAYVPM010000377.1:232-4527 GCA_964453475.1 uncultured Saprospiraceae bacterium
ATTTTTCAACCCCTTCAGCGGTTTTTGGAAAAATGGGGAGCCGCTCACGGGTACAAAATTCGAAGATGGTGCTATTCCCGGCCTTAGTGCTCCGGTTAAAATCGTCTATGACGACCTTCTTGTTCCGCATATTTTTGCCGAAAATATTGCCGATGCTCTGCGTGTTCAGGGGTACATTACTGCACAGCACCGGCTTTTTCAAATGGACCTGACCACCCGGAAGGCTTCCGGGCGGCTATCAGAGGTTTTGGGCGAACGCACGTTGAAAATTGACCGGGAAACCCGGCGCAAGGGCATCATGTATGCCGCAGAAAATGCGCTGCTGGGCTGGAAAAAATCACCGGAATCCATGGCCTTGCTGGAAGCCTATACCGAAGGCGTAAATGCCTGGATAGACCAGATGAGCCCTGCCGACTACCCTGTTGAGTTCAAATTGTTGAATTACAAGCCTGAATACTGGACGCCCCTGAAATCGGCGCTGGTAACCAAAGCAATGGCGCAAATACTTTGCTCCGGCGAAGACGATATCGAAAGCTCCAATGCGCTGCAGTATTTCGGCCGTGACACTTTTGATTACCTGTACCCGCAATGGAACCCTAAACAGCAACCCATTATTCCCGACACGGGGCAATGGAAAGATTGGCGTGTCATACAGCCGCCGCCGGCGCCCGAAGCTGCCGGATCTATTGGCGCGCTCCTGGATGCACCCTATGACGAGATGCCCGAAAAGCCGGAAATGGACCAATACCAGGTTGGCAGCAACAACTGGGCGCTAAGCGGCCTCAAGACCAAATCGGGAAAGGCCATGCTGGCCAATGACCCGCACCTGACGCTAAACCTACCCTCTGTTTGGTTTCAAGTACAACTACACACCCCGGAATTTAATGCTTATGGCGTTTCCTTGCCAGGCACCCCCGGTATTGTCATCGGCTTCAATGAAAACACAGCCTGGGGCCTCACCAACGTAGGGCAAGACGTTTCAGACTACTACAACATCCACTGGACTGATGCAACGCGGATGAAATACAAACTGGACGAAGAAGTGCGCAGCGTGGTGTTGAGGGTAGAAGAGATTGGCATTAAAGGAAAGCCAAGTTTTGTGGACACCGTTCGATATACCGTTTTTGGCCCCTTGCCATTCGATTTTGAACCAGAAAATCCGTTGCGCGATTGCGCACTGCGCTGGATAGCCCATGATGTCCCGGATTTCAGCACACTAAACATATTCCTTGCGCTCAACACAAGCAAAGGATACAGTGATTACAAAGCCGCATTGAATGGCTTTGATTCCCCGGCCCAAAACATTGTCTTTGCTTCCAATGCAGGCGATATCGCCTTACAGGTACAAGGCAAGTTTCCGATCCGGGGCAAAGACCAGGGCCGATTCGTGCAGGACGGCAGCAAGTGGGCCAATGCCTGGCATAACTTTATCCCCTGGGACCAGGTGCCCAGCATGAAAAACCCTAGCAGGGGATTCGTTTTTTCCGCCAACCAACATTCCGTACCGCCGACTTATCCCTATAATTATGTGGGCAACTTTGAAGACTACCGCAGCCGCAGGATATTCGACCGCCTGAACAATACAAATGCTGCCACACTCGACAGTATGAAGTCGTTCCAGTTGGACAATTTTAGCCAACGCGCTGCCGATGCCTTGCCTGCTTTGCTCCATCTGCTCGACAAAAAAGCGCTGAATGAGACTGAAAAGCAATTGGTTGCGGAACTTGAATCCTGGGACTTTTACTATGACGCCGACAAACTGGCGCCCACCCTTTTTGAATCCTGGGTTGACTCTTGCTATGCCCTCACCTGGGACGAAATGGACATCATCCGAAAGGCAAAAAAACCGATTTTATACCCAGACGGCTGGCGCTGGATAGAAATGCTGCAAAGTGACACAACCAGCATATTTTTTGACATAAAGGAAACGCCGCGCCGGGAAACAGCTGCAGATATCGCGCTGGAGTCTTTCAAGCTGATGGCAGACTTTTTCGCGAAAAACCCTGCCTTGAAGAGCAATTGGGGCCAATCACGGCCCTTTGCCATCAAACACCTGGCCACGATAGACGCTTTCAGCAGGCTCGATTTGAAACCAGGCGGGCATAAAACGGCCCCCAATGCTGTGAACCGCAACCATGGCCCCTCCTGGAGGATGTTGGTAGAACTTGGGCCACAGACGAAGGGCAAAGGCGTTTACCCGGGCGGCCAATCTGGCAACCCCGGCAGCCGCTGGTACGATAACATGGTAGATACCTGGGCCAAAGGGGAGTACTTTGACCTGCTTTTCCTGAAAACGCCGGAGGATGCCAGCAACCGCGTGCTGGGCCAACAAATATTTTCACCAAAATAGCCTGTTAAAGTTGACGCAGAGTGGTTGTGAATACAGGAATGCTGCAATCATTTTAAAATCAAGCAGTTTTTCACTCAAATCACTAAAATCACTTTAATCACAGTATAAAATCAATCCGTCAGGTGATGAAAAATTTCTTCATATCTACCCTTTTAATTTTTTTATTGGGCAACCTTTGTCGTTTCGGGTTGCCGTGGTGGGGTATTGTTCCGATAGCGTTTGTAGTGGCATACGCGTTCCCCCAGTCGGGCTTCGGCGCCTTTTTGGCCGGACTCCTGGCTGGGACCTTGCTCTGGGGCGTTCATGCCTTACTCTTGAACGCCGCGAATGGTGGTGTTTTTGCAGCTAAAATCGGGCAGCTTTTTCAAGGGCTGTCAAGTGTCCAGTTGTTGTATGCAAGCGCTTTGATGGGCGGACTCTTGGCGGCATTTGCTGCGCTGACAGGCCAATGGGCGCGGGATTTGACCGTAAAAGAGCCGGGAAAGGACTACTACAAGCGGCGCAGGCGTTCTGGCAAGTACCGCTGATCAAAACCAAATCAGTAAGATTGGTGTTTGGTTTACCACGGGCGTAAATCCTAAAATCAGGAATTATTATTTTTTTCAATGGCGCAAAATCACACGATCGAAACGGACATCATTATTATTGGAGCTGGTCCGGTTGGCTTATTCGCAGTTTTTGAAGCGGGACTATTAAAGATGCGCTGCCACTTAATTGATGTACTGCCCCAAGCAGGCGGGCAGCTCACAGAAATTTACCCTAAGAAGCCTATCTACGACATCCCGGGCTATCCCAGCATCCTGGCAGGTGACCTGGTAACCAACCTGCTGCGCCAAATTGAGCCTTTCAAGCCGGGGTTTTCCATGAGCCAACGCGCCGAATCGGTAGAAAAGCTGGACGACGGCCGTTGGAGTGTCACAACAAACCGCGGTGTCAGGCACCTCGCTCCTGTTATTTTTATTGCGGGAGGCCTGGGAAGTTTCGAACCGCGCAAACCTCCTATTTCCAATATCGCTGGGTACGAAGAGCAGGGTGTGGAGTATTTTGTCCGCAACCCGGAAATGTTCCAAAACAAAAAGGTTGTCATTGCCGGCGGCGGCGACTCTGCCCTGGACTGGTCGATTTATCTGGCCAATATCGCCAAAGAACTCACCCTGATTCACCGCCGAACAGAGTTCCGCGGCGCCCTGGACAGTGTTGAAAAAGTGGCGCATTTGGCCGAAAAAAAGAAAATAAGGCTGATAACCAACGCCCAGGTAGTAGGGCTGCAGGGCAATGGAAAGCTGGAAAGCGTTGAAATCCTGCACGATACCGACGGCAACTTCAACATCGAAGCCGACTATTTTGTGCCATTATTCGGCCTGACCCCCAAACTGGGCCCTATCGCCGACTGGGGCCTGGCAGTAAACAACAACGCCATAGAGGTAAATACCTTTGATTATGCCACGAATACTGTGGGCATTTTCGCCATTGGCGACATCAATACCTATCCAGGCAAGCTGAAACTCATCCTCTGTGGCTTTCATGAAGCTACCCTGGCCTGCCAATCGGCATTTAAGATCATGCACCCCGATAAAAAGCTCTCCTTTAAATACACCACCGTAACAGGCATTGAAGGCCTTCCGGCCACACAATAAACCCAGCGTATGGACATCATCAAGATAACGATTACAGATCGGGACGGCAATTCAAAAGCTTATGAAGCGCCTACCGATATGGGGCTGAATATCATGGAATTGTGCAAAGCGTTGGAGCTTCCTGTTGAAGGCACCTGCGGCGGAATGGCCTTGTGCGCTTCCTGCCATGTTTACGTGTTGTCCGACCACGAACTTCCAGAACCCTCTAACGACGAACTGGATATGCTCGACTCCGCCTTCTTCGTGCAGCCAAACAGCCGCCTGCCCGACGCGCCACCCACCGTCGACCGGCACGACCGCATCGCGCT
>CAYVPM010000378.1:0-4518 GCA_964453475.1 uncultured Saprospiraceae bacterium
CATTCTACCAAGATTTAGCCCCTCTGGGGCTGCAAAAAATTCGGGATGACTCATGTTTTCAGGCAAAACTTCAAGCTATCCCTACACCCGCTCGCTCCACCACTTCTTCACCTGATACCCTTTCAAATACATTACCGGAAGAATAATCAACGTCACAAAAGTGGCAAACCCGAGTCCGAAGATAATCGTCCAGGACAATGGGCCCCAGAACGCTACCGAGTCGCCGCCCAGGTAGATTTTAGGGTCGAAGTGGGTGAAAAGGCTTTCAAAGTCGATGTTGAAGCCGATGGCCAGGGGGAACAAGCCCAGGATGGCTGCTGTTGCTGTGAGCAGTACGGGGGTCATACGGATACGGCCGGCTTCGATGACGGCTTCGCGCACCGCCATGCCCCGTTCTCGGAGTATATCGGTAAATTCCACCAGCAAAATGCCGTTGCGCACCACGATACCCGCCAGGGCGACAATACCCACACCCATCATGATCACGGAAAAGTCCATGTTAAAAATGGCCATACCGAGCAAAACACCGATGATGGAAAACACGACCTCCGTCAGGATGATGAGGGTTTTGCCGAAGGAGTTGAACTGCGCCACCAGGATGAGCAGGATCAGGAACATCGAAATGATGAGGGAGTTTCCGAGGAAGCTCATCGCGTCCATCATCTCGGCATCTTCGCCTTCGAAGCCGATGGTAACGCCATCTTGCTGCGGATACGACGCAATGGCTGCTTTCACGGCATCCACCACCTGTGTTTGTTGCGGCTGATATTCGGAGGTGATGTTGGAGGAAATGGTAACCAGGCGCGTTTGGTCTTTGCGGCGGATACCACCATACGTGTTGGTGTATTCTACCTTGGCCAGGGCGGCGATTGGCACGGAGCGCAAAATCCCGCCCATGTTCATGTCGCGGAAGGTGATGTTCATGTTTTCCACGGCGTTGATGTTGGCGCGCTGTTCTTCTTTCAGCCGGATATTGACGGGTATTTCGTCCTCACCATCGCGGTATTTGGTCGCTTCCTTACCCAGGATGGCTGTGCGGAACTCACCGCCGATTTGTCCGGTCGAGATGCCCTCGCGGTTGGCGCGGTCGCGGTCGATCTGGATGTTTATTTCAGGCTTGGACACGATAAGGTCGCTGCGCAATTCTTCCACCCCGGGGACCGCCAGGGAGTCGAGGTAGCGTTTCACCGCGGATGACACGGCAATGAGTTGCTTGAAATCGTCGCCGCGAATTTCAACCGAGATAGGTTTTGGCGTAGGAGGGCCGCCCTGTTCCTGGTCGACACTAATCTCTGCGCCGGGAATCAAGCCTTTGGTGGCCTGGCGGATGCGGTCCATGTACACTTTCGTGTCTTCTCCGTTGCGCTGACCGTATTCGACAAATGCGACGCCCACTTTGCCTTTGTTGGAAGCTGCAGAACGCTCCATTTGATCTTCAGCAGCGCCCAAAGCAATGTTGGTCAATACAGATTCTACAATGGGGTTGTCTTCGCCCAATACTTCCACCACTTTTTCCTGTACGATGCTGGTCAGCGAATCGGTTACATCCACGTCGGTGCCGACAGGCAGGGTGACATACACATAAATAAAGTTCGGGTCGGCGCTGGGGAACAGCACCACGTTGGCTTTGCGCGACAGGGTGATTGCCAGGGAAAGGAACAACAGCAAAACGGTGCCACTGATCATTTTCCAGGGATGGTTCAAGGCCATTTTCAGGAACCCCGCGTAGGCATTCTGTGTTGCCGGCCAGCCCTTTTGTTGGAACCATGTTACGGCGCCTTGCAGCACAAATTTATACAACACGACAAACAGGGCGCAGAAAACGGCAAAATTGCCCAGGCCAACACTGCCATTGGCATAAAAACCAAGGGTAGCCAAGGCAAACAATGCATAGCCTATGTAGGTGCGGCGCTGCTTCTTTTTCGGATCTATTACCTTGCCTTCCCGCTTGTCGTCGCCCATAAACCAAACGGCAAATACCGGGTTCACGATATACGCAACGACCAGGGAAGCGGTGAGGGTAATGATGATGGTAACGGGCAAATAGTGCATGAATTTACCAAAAATACCGCCCCAGAACACCAGCGGGAAAAATGGCGCCAGCGTGGTGATGGTACCCGTCAGTACGGGCAGGAACACCTCGCCCGTGGCTTTTTTGGCGGCTTGCACGATGTTCAAGTCAGGCTCGTCGTGGTAAATCCGGTGTATGTTTTCTATAACCACAATCGCATCGTCAACCACTATGCCCAGGCCCAGGAGGAAGGCAAAAAGCACGATCATGTTGAGCGTGTAGCCCAGGCTGGGCAGTATCATAAAGGCGATGCACATCGATAGCGGCACCGCAGCAGCCACGAAAATGGCGTTTGTAGCGCCCATGAAAAACATGAGGATTAAGGCTACCAGGATAAAGCCGATGATGATGGTGTTGATGAGGTCGTGCAGGGTGACCCGGGTGGCGCGGCTCTGGTCGCCGGTGATGGAGACATTCAAGTTTGGCGGGAAATCGCCTGCTTTCATCTCTTCCACAATCGCCTTGATCTTGTCGGAAGCGTTGATCAGGTTCTCGCCGGATTTTTTGATGACGTTGAGGCCAATGACATTCTTGCCGTTCAGGCGGCTGTAGCTTTCCTGTTCTTTGTGCCCCAGCTTCACCTCGGCGATGTCTTTCAGGTACAGCATCGCACCCGACTGGGAGGCGATAATCACGTTTTTGATTTGTTCGATGTCTTTGAAATCACCGCGTATGGAAACCGAGCGGGTCATGCCGCCCACGGTCACGTTGCCCGCTGAAATGGTCATGTTTTCAAACATCAGGGCGTTTTCCACGTCCCGGAAAGTCAGGTTGGCGGCAGCCATCTTGTACTTGTCGAGGTTGACCTGCACTTCTTTGTCGAGCGCGCCAATGAGGTCGACACGCGTAATCTCGCGCATATCTTCGATGCGGTCTTTGAGCGCATCGGCGTAATCTTTGAGTTTATCGAGGCTGAAATCGCCGGAGATGTTGACGTTCATGATCGGAATGTCCGATATGTCGAATTCTGTCACGGTTGGGTCTTGCAGCAGGTCGTTGGGCAGGTCGCGTTTGGCCTTGTCCACTGCATCTTTCACCTTCTGTTTGCAGAGCGGTACGTCGAGGTTGGTATTAAACTCTACGGTAACGCTGGAAAAATCCTGAATGGAAGACGAGGTCACTTTTTTCACCCCGTTGATGCCTTTCAGTTGTTTTTCGATGGGTTTGGTGCAAAGCTGTTCCATGTCGGAAGGCGAGGCTCCGGGGTAAATGGTGGAGACAACGATGGTTGGCACCACTACATCTGGAAACTGCTCTTTGGGCAGCGAATTGTACGACATGACACCCGCCAGGGTAATGATCACCGTAATGATGAAAATGGCGGTGCGGTTATCAATAGACCAAGAGGTTGGTTTAAATTCTTTCATTATCAAGGAGTAAATAAGTGATTTACACTAAACAAATTGCCCAATAAAAGTGTAACAAGCCAAGCAAAGCCATGATGGCGCCGTTGGTGTAAGCGAGGGCGTTGGTCATCGGATGCCGGGATTAGAAGTTTACGGTTTCCCCGGCATTCACGTCCTGGAACCCCGTCGAAATGACCCAGTCGCCTTTTGACAGGCCATTCAGGATTTCTACATAGCCGCCATAGTTCTGGCCTTGTTTTACGGTGACCTTCTTTACCGAGGCTTGCTTTTCGCCCGATTTTTCAGCCGCCAGTACAAAATCTCCATCCGCTGCGGTTTGAATCAGGTTGACAGGGATAATCACCGCCTTCGGGTTTTGGTAGTCGATGATTTTCATGACGGCTACCTGGTTGGCGCGGTATTCGGTGCCGGAGAGGGCGCACTCAACGGTAAAAGTGCGGGTAGTCGGGTTGATGGTTTTGCTGACAAAGGTGATGCGGGTGGTGATTTCCTTGTCCATATCCGGGAAGTAAACCTGCACGACATCGCCTTTGCGCACTTTGGAAGTGTAGGCTTCCGTAACCTCGCCCTTTACTTTCAGGTTGCTGAGGTTGAGGATATTGCAGAGCGGCATACCTGGTGCGATGGCTTCACCTTGCTTGAGTATAACGTAATCGACCGAGCCGTTGGTGGGGGCGTAAATTTTCGTCATGCCGATTTGCTCCTTCAGGGTAGCGATGCTGCGCTCCAGCGACTCCTTGGCGTTCCGCGCCTGTATCAGGGCGACTTCTGTGCCGATTTTCTGGTCCCAAAGCCCTTTTTGGCGATTGTATATGTCGGTAGCAGTGGCCAATTGGCCTTCAATTTCTACGAGGTTTTTTTGCAGAATATTGTCGTCGATTTCAGCGAGCAACTGGCCTTTGCGCACGTTGTCGCCATTTTTCACATACACCCTGCGCAGTGCGCCGGGCATTTTAGCGGTCGCCATTACGCTTTCGCTGGCATCCACTTTGCCCTGCTGGTCGATATAGTGGCGGAACGGGGCGATGTTTATTTCACTCAGCCCGACGTTGCGGATCTTAGGCGCCGGCTTTTCTACCT